>JAYTAC010000398.1:0-3732 GCA_043737755.1 Spirosoma sp. | reverse complement strand
TATTGCCAGCGATGACCGGCGCACGAACGACCGGCGGGAATGAGAGAAAGACATGGTGTTGCTGAGTTTCCGGAAAAAGGCGGCAGGCAGTTGAGTTTACTGCAATCAAGCACTAACCCCACTCTGCGTTCACAATCCTCGAATCAACGCCACGACCCGCTCCAGCCCGTCGGCGTCGATGCTACTGAAATCGGCTAACTGGTCGCTGTCAATGTCTAATACCATTATCACCTCCCCCGCCTGACCAAACACGGGCACGACAATTTCTGACTTCGACGCCGAACTACAGGCAATATGACCCGGAAACTGCTCAACGTCCGGCACCACAATCGTTTCCCGGCGCGTGTAAGTGGCTCCGCAAACACCTTTGTCAAAGGCGATGCGGGTGCAGGCAATCGGTCCCTGAAATGGCCCCAGCACTAACTGATCCTCTTTTTTCAGGTAAAAGCCGATCCAGAAAAAACCGAATGCTTCTTTCAGTGCCGCCGTGATGTTGGCGAGGTTGGCGATCAAATCCGGTTCACCGTCAACAAGGGCGGCAATTTGTGGGACAAGACTATCGTAGATCGCCTGCCGGGTGGTATTTTGAGGAATGGTGAGCGTTTCGGCCATGTTAGTTGCGCGTGAAAAACTGGATCAGCACGATGCTCACGGTGGTCAGCAGAGTACTGGCCCCCACCCGAATCAGCGTCGGCACGAGGAGCGTCAGGCTGCTGGCTTCGATGAAAAACAGGGCCGAATGATGAATTAAGGTCAGCACGAACACATAGCGAAAGAAGGTCCCC
This sequence comes from Spirosoma sp., assembly GCA_043737755.1. GTDB lineage: Bacteria > Bacteroidota > Bacteroidia > Cytophagales > Spirosomataceae > Spirosoma. The sequence continues at coordinate 2,947 of JAYTAC010000398.1, read as the reverse complement.
ACGCCCAGTTCCTGCAACGAAAACTCGATGCGTGACTCCAGGCCCGGCACGTCGATCTGCGCCCGCACAATGAGCGGCCGACAGTAGGCCATCAACACCGTAGCGGCCGTGTGCATCCCCAGCGTGTTGTAGAACGTATCGACAACAATGCCCGTCGCAAAGGCAATCAGCAGCAACCACGTCAGGCTGATTTCGTTGGGTAGCAGCAGGACGCAGGCGATGTAAATGAAGCAAAACGCGTAGTCGAACAGCACGATGTTACGGGTCAGCAGAATTTGCAGGGCTAAATACAGCACGAAAAGCAGAATGGCAGAGACGATTTCGCGCAGGGTCATTTTTCGGAATCAACTTTTTGCTCTAACTGTCCCTGTTGGTCTTTCAGCCGGTTTTCAATCACGTACACAAACGACAGGTTGCTGAAGTTGGTGGCCAGATCGAGCGTGATGTCGTGGAAGGTCTGATTGGGCTGAATCCCGACCGTGCGTATCCGCCCCACGAGCACGTTCGGCGGAAACGTCGAGTTAAACTCCGAAGTGACGGCTGAATCTCCTTTGGCAACGGGCTTGTTGCGCGAGATGTCGTTTAGTTTTATCAAGTGCGGGTCGATTCCGTCCCATTTGGCGGTGCCAATTTCGTCGGCCTTGGTCAATTTCGACGACACCAAAAACTCCGAATGCAGGATAGACGTAATTACCGAGAAATGCTGGTTGCAGGCTCTCACCTTTCCCACCACGCCCGTCGGCGAAATAACGCCCATCCCCGGCCGGATGCCGTCGTCAGTGCCTTTATCAATAGTGATGTAGTTGTTGGCAAACTGGGTCGTGTTGTTGACCACCTTGGCGACGGTGAAGTTGAACCGACCCGAGAACGTTGAATCGGCTTTGTACTCGTCGGGGGCGGGCGGCTTGCTCTGGAGCAGTTGGGTCAGCCGGGTGTTGAGCCGCTGGTTTTCCGACGCCAGATCGGCATTCACCTCCCGCAGCCGGGCATACTCGTTGGCCGCGTTCGACCACGCCAGCACCGCTGCCGCATACCGGTTTGAGGTATTGAAGTAGGTTGCGCTCCAGTAGTTGCTGGTATTGATGATGAAGTAAAAACTGAGGACTTCGAGCAATACGAACAGAATGAAGTTGCGGCTTCGGACAAAAAAGTCAACTAACTCTCCCATGTGCAACATAAGGTAGCCTGGACCGCACGGGCGGCCCCGTTGAGTCCGGGTAGCCGTAGGCTGAGCTGTAGTTATTATTCCGCTTCTACAACTTAGCCTGCGGCTACCCGGACTCAACGGGGCCGCCCGTGCGGTCCAGGCTACACAAAACGCCTTAGCTAATCAGTACCGAGCGGTACATGTCCAGATTCTTGATCACTTCGCCCGTGCCCTTCACCACGGCCTTCAGCGGATCGTCGGCCACGTGAATCGGCAGCTTGGTTTTGGCACCCAGCCGCTTGTCCAGCCCGTGCAGCAGTGCCCCGCCCCCCGTGAGGTGAATACCGTTGGTGTAAATGTCGGCCGACAACTCCGGGGGCGATATTTCGAGGGCTTTCATGGTGGCCTCTTCGATTTTGGAGATGGACTTGTCGAGGGCATACGCAATTTCGCTGTACGTCACTTTGATTTCTTTGGGGATACCCGTCATCAGGTCGCGGCCCCGGATTTCGTAATCGGCGGGCGGGTTGTCGAGTTCGGGCAGTGCCGATCCCACTTCCATCTTTATCTGCTCAGCCGAACGTTCACCAATCAGCAGGTTATGCTCCCGGCGCATGTAGTCGACGATATCGCGGGTGAACACGTCGCCGGCAATGCGGATGGACTGCTCACAAACGATGCCCGACAGGGCGATAACGGCAATTTCGGTGGTGCCCCCGCCAATGTCAACGATCATGGTGCCGTTAGGCTGCGTGATGTCGATGCCAATACCAATGGCGGCCGCAATCGGCTCGTGCACCATGTACACTTCTTTGGCCCCGGCGTGTTCGGCCGAGTCCTTGACGGCCCGCTTTTCTACTTCCGTGATGCCCGACGGTATGCAGATAACCATCCGGTGCGAGGGCGAGAAGATTCTGCTGCCGGTGTCGATCATTTTTATCATGCCCCGAATCATCAACTCGGCAGCCGTGAAGTCGGCAATCACCCCATCTTTGAGCGGACGAATGGTTCTGATGTTTTCATTGGTCTTCTCGTGCATCTGCATCGCCTTATGACCAATGGCCAGCACCTTGCCCGTGATCTTGTCCATGGCAATGATCGACGGCTCATCAACCACAATCCGATCCTTGTGAATGATCAGGGTGTTGGCCGTCCCGAGGTCAATGGCAATGTCACTGGTTAAAAAATTGAAGAGTCCCATTTAAGGCTGGCACCGGGTGCCGCGTTACGAAGATAGTTTTTTGACAGGCCTGCAAAAATATAGATTATTCAAGAGAAACAACGTCTATCTCCCAAACGGAGTAGTCTATTCTAAAGATGACTGTCAGGACTTATCCGTTACTTTTGCATCACTATGGGCATCCGATCAGCGTTGAGTAAGCCGTTGGCAAAGTGGGTTGTGGAACGGCAGCAAGTGTGGATGCACCGGCCCGCCGAGACGCAACAACGCTGGTTCAAACAGTTGATGGCGGGGGGGAAAGACACCGCTTTTGGCCGCGATCACCACCTCGGCGAGGTGCAAACGGTTGACGAATTCCGCCAGGCAGTGCCCATCCGGGACTATGAAGCACTCAAGCCATACGTGGAACGAATACTGACCGGTGAGCCGGACGTCCTCTGGACGGGTAAACCCCTGTACTTAGCCAAAACGTCGGGCACCACGTCGGGCGTCAAATACATTCCCATCACCCGCGACTCCATCTCCAACCACATCAACTCGGCCCGCGACGCCCTGCTGAACTACATCCACGAAACCGGCAATGGCGCATTTCTGGACAAGAAACTCATCTTCCTGTCGGG
>JAYTAC010000397.1:0-3737 GCA_043737755.1 Spirosoma sp. | reverse complement strand
GAGCCGATAATCTGCCTCGCATTCTCAATGGTTTGGGTGTTGCTATCATTTCGACCTCAAAAGGCGTGATGACTGATAAGGAAGCCAAAGTGCTGAACGTCGGTGGTGAGGTATTGTGTTACGTTTATTAATCCGAACTGAACGATGTCACGCATAGGTAAGAAACCAATTGCCCTGCCCAACAACGTAACGCTATCCGTTGATGACCGGAATGTTGTAACGGTGAAAGGGCCCAAAGGAACGCTGTTTCAAACAGTTGATCCGGATATTTCGGTAGTAATCGAGGAAGGCCACATTCAAGTGTCACGGCCAACAGAGCAGAAGCGCCACAAGGCGTTACATGGCTTGTATCGATCACTAGTAAGCAATATGGTGCAAGGTGTTAGCGAAGGCTACAAACTCGACCTTGAGGTTATTGGGGTTGGTTACAAAGCATCTGTTGTTAACAATGTTCTTGAGTTACAGCTCGGTTACTCGCACAATGTGTATCTGGCGGTTCCTTTAGAGATTAAAGTAACGGCTGTAACCGAGAAGGGACAAAACCCGAAAGTTTATCTGGAAGGGTCAGACAAGCAACTTCTTGGCGATGTAGCGGCCAAGATTCGTTCTCTCCGCAAGGTTGAGCCATATAAGGGCAAAGGCATCCGCTTCGTAGGTGAGCAAGTTCGCCGGAAAGCTGGTAAGTCTTCATCGAAAAAATAAACCAATAATCGCCTATTTGGTCGGAATCAAATAACATGGCAAATAAACTTTCAAGAAGACAGCGGATTAAATTCAGCATACGGGCCAAACTCTCGGGTACAGCTGAACGTCCCCGTCTGTCCGTTTTCCGCTCCAACACAGCGATTTACGCCCAACTCATCGATGATGTAGCGGGCAACACGCTGACAGCGGCATCGTCGACAGAACTGAAAAGTGAAGTTGAGGGGAATACTCTCGATACGGCAAAGAGAGTCGGACAGAGGTTGGCCGAAAAGGCGATTGCAAAGAGCATTGGTGCTGTTGTGTTTGATCGCAATGGCTATCTGTACCATGGTAAGATAAAGGCGTTAGCCGACGCAGCGCGCGAAGGAGGTCTCAAGTTTTAAGCATAAAATGCGCAATAATGAACATCAACGCAGCAAGACCCACAAAGTTTAACGAAGCCGATCTCAAAGAAAAGGTAGTAGCCATAAACCGCGTAGCCAAAGTAGTCAAAGGTGGTCGCCGGTTTAGCTTTTCTGCCATTGTCGTCGTTGGTGACGGTAAGGGAGTCGTTGGTTATGGCTTGGGCAAAGCAAACGAAGTAACCGATGCGATTGCCAAAGGTGTGGAAGACGCGAAGAAAAATCTGGTTCAGATCCCTCTGCTAAAGCACACGGTTCCTCATGAAATGGAGGGAAAGTTCAGCGGTGGATTTGTTCTGCTGAAGCCTGCCGCTCCCGGTACAGGCATGATTGCTGGCGGTGCCATGCGTGCCGTGCTGGAATCGGCCGGAGTCCGAGACATTTTGGCTAAGTCGAAAGGATCGTCTAACCCTCACAATGTAGTGAAAGCCACCTTGGTTGCTCTGCTAAAAATGCGGTTACCCCACCAAGTGGCTTTTCAACGCCAAATTAGTCTGGCTAAGGTATTTAACGGTTAACTAACAACGATACACATGGCATTAGTACGCATCACGCAGGTCAGAAGTACTATCGACCGGCCACAGACGCAAAAGAACGCTATCAAGTCATTGGGCTTGGGCAAGATTAATCGTTGTGTTGAGCGGGAATATAATGACTCGCTGAAAGGAACGCTCATCAAAGTGCAACACTTGGTGAAGGTTGAGGAAATTTAGTATCTTTGTGATTCTTTTGGTCTCTGTGTTGCTGTAGTTTTTGTGTTGTAGCAACCTAAAATCCAGCCGAACCACTTTTTTTAACAGTCGAGACAATGAATTTAAGCAACCTCAGACCAGCGAAAGGTTCCGTTAGAGAGCGCAAGCGAATCGGACGCGGGCAAGGCTCTGGCATGGGCGGAACGTCTACGCGGGGTCACAAAGGAGCGCAGTCCCGTTCCGGTTACAGCCGTAAAACACACTTTGAAGGCGGTCAGATGCCTTTACAGCGTCGTGTTCCGAAGTTTGGCTTCAAGAACATCAACCGCATAGAATATAAGACCTTGAATCTGGACGCCATTCAGGCATTGGTGGACGAAACAAATGTAACTGTAGTTGACATGGACTTTATGCTGGCTCACGGGCTGGTCAGCCGTAAGGACTTGGTAAAAGTACTGAGCCGTGGCGAATTGACGGTAGCCGTTGAGGTCCATGCCCATGCGTTCTCGACGAGTGCAAGGGAAGCCATTGAGAAGGCAGGGGGGAAAGCTGTTGTGCCTGAACGGAAGGCAAAAGCGCAAGTTGCGATTTAAACGCGTGAGTATGGCTTCAGCCACCCTATGTATATGAACCGACTCATCAATACGTTCAAGAACATATTTTCAATTGACGAGTTGCGGGGTCGTATCCTCAACACGTTGCTGTTCATTACAGCTTTTCGTCTGGGTTCAGCCATTGTATTGCCGGGCGTTGACCCAAGTAAACTGAACCTGAATCCTCAGGGGTTGCTTGGTCTGTTGGATACTTTTCTTGGGGGAGCGTTCAGCAAAGCGTCGATATTTGCGCTGGGCATCATGCCGTACATATCGGCGTCAATTGCCATTCAACTCTTGACTCTGGCACTGCCCTACTTCCAGAAAATGCAGAAGGAGGGTGAGTCAGGCCGAAAACGTTTGAACCAGATTACACGAGTGCTTACTATCGGGGTGACAGCAGTGCAGGCCGTAACATACATACAAACAACGATTCCAAACGAAGCACTTCTGGTTGATAGGGCGTTATTTACGATATCGTCGCTGTTTATCTTAACCTCCGGCACTATTTTCTGTATGTGGCTGGGTGAGCGCATCACAGACAAGGGCATTGGCAACGGTATCTCGATGATTATCATGATCGGGATTGTGTCACGGTTGCCGGGTGCCATTATTGGAGAACAACAATCGCGTGGTTCAGGTGGCATTCTGATTTTTGTGCTTGAGTTAGTTGCACTATATTTTGTTGTTATGGGTGCTGTTGTCCTGACACAAGCAATCCGCCGGATTCCGATTCAATATGCGAAGCAAGTAATTGGCAACAAAGTGGTTGGCGGTCAGCGGCAATACTTACCCCTGAAGTTGAATGCGGCTGGCGTTATGCCGATCATTTTTGCCCAGGCATTGATGTTTGTTCCTACGTACGTAGCCGGTATTTTTGCTGAGAAGAGTGATTTTGCTGCCAACGTTCAGAACGCCTTCGCAAGCTACACAAGTTGGCAATACAACCTTCTATTTGCGCTACTCATCATTGTCTTCACGTTTTTCTACACGGCTATATCGGTCAATCCGGTTCAAATCGCTGATGACATGAAGCGCAGTGGCGGCTTCATTCCCGGAGTAAAACCCGGTATTCAGACATCTGACTACATAGGCACCGTGCTGGATCGCATTACATTGCCGGGTGCTATCATGTTGGCTGTTGTGGCGATTCTACCTGCCATTGCTAATTTGTTTGGTATGACCAGCGGGTTTGCTCAATTCTTTGGTGGTACATCCCTACTGATTATGGTGGGCGTTGTGCTCGATACACTACAGCAAGTAGAAAGCTACTTACTGATGCGTCGGTATGAAGGATTGATGAAATCGGGAAGGGTGCAGGGACGGACGAGCGAGACAGCAGCAGT
>JAYTAC010000396.1:0-3745 GCA_043737755.1 Spirosoma sp. | reverse complement strand
ACTACCTGATTGAGCGGGTAGGTACTTCAATCTTGATACGTTTTATTATGAGCAAGCAACAGCAATCATCGGGCCTGACAACGCTGCCGGGTGGAATGGAGCCGGTCATGCAGGGACGCCGATTGTTCCTGCGCTATGCCGGGGCTTTCGTAGCCGGTGGTGCCCTGATGGCTTCCTGCAAAAACGGGGAAGAGAACCCAATCACCGTACCTGCAACTGTCGATCTGGGCACGGGCGACATTGGTATCTTGAACTATGCCTACGCGCTGGAACAATTGGAAGCTGCTTTCTATACGCGGGTTGTTTCGACGCCCTACTCGGGTATGCCAGCGGCTGAATTAGCCATCTTGACCGACATCCGTGACCACGAGATCATTCACCGCGAGTTTTTCAAAGCGGCCCTTGGCACCATGGCAATTGGTGGGCTGACGCCGAATTTCAGCACCGTAAATTTCAGTGATCGGGTCAGCGTGCTAAACACGGCCAAAGCGTTTGAGGACCTTGGCGTGTCGGCCTACAACGGTGCCGGTAACCTCATCAAGGACGCCAACTATTTGCTGCTTGCCGGGAAGATCGTCTCGGTCGAAGCGCGTCATGCTGCTACCATCCGCGACCTGCTGAATCCAAGATCGGCTGACTTTGCCGGCGACGACGTGGTAACCCCGGCCAATGGTCTTGACGGAGCCGCCAAACCGACGGCTGTGTTGCCAATTGCGCAGACGTTCGTGACGACGAAAATCTCCGGGGCCAATCTTCCAGCTTAGTTTAAACCTGACAACGCATTATGAATCTGTTCAATATAATTTCTGAAATAGAAAAAGTAGATCCCGAAGCGACCGAGCGGTACAATTTCTACTCGCGCCGGAATCTTTTCAAAGTCGGCTCCAACTTGGTCGCTGCCGGTATTCCAACATTTGTAGCCGCCACGCTCAACCAGGCTTTCGCGCAATCGGCGGGTCCGTCGGCGGCTGCGGTGGCCGTGTTGAACTACGCCCTGACGCTCGAGTACTTAGAAGACGAATACTACCGGCTTGGTTTGGCCGCCAGCGGCTTGATTCCAGCCGCCGACCGCACCATCATGACGCAGATCGCCAAGCACGAGGCCGCTCACGTGGCTCTGCTGAGGGGTGCGCTGACTACGGCTGCCGTTGCCAAACCGACGTTCAAGTTTCCGGCCGGTACGTTCACCAACTACCAGACGTTTCTGGGACTGGCCCGCGCCCTCGAAGACACGGGCGTAGCCGCCTACAAAGGTCAGGCCGGAGCACTCATCAACGATAAAGGTATTTTGCAGGTAGCCCTGCAAATCCATTCCGTCGAAGCCCGTCACGCGGCCGAAGTACGGCGGCTGTTGGGGCTGAAAGGCTGGGTCGCCGACCCGATGCAAACAACGTTCAGCCAGGGGGGTGTCAATCTGAAAACGCTGCCCAACGTAACCGGCATCGCTGACAACGCCTTCCGCGAAGCTTTCGACGAGCCGCTCACGATGGCGCAGGTACTGGCCATTGCAGCCCCGTACATAGGATAACTAATTCGATCAGTCATCGGGTGACTTAAGTCATCCGATGACTGCTACACGCAGTCAATCGTTAGTTTGAGGAGCCGGGCAACCGGCAGAAGACCAAAAAGTGCCGGGGAGCTTCTCCGGCACTTTTTTGTCAGCTTTTTTTGATGCGGTCGTTTTTTCGTTGCTTGCGGGCTGATCAGTCGTTCTGGGTGGTGGGTGGAGTTATGGCATTACTCTATCACTCCACCCACCACCCAAGACATCACCCGTATGAAAGTCGTCCGCATTTTCCTCAGAGTCCTGCTGGGTATCGTCGTGTTTGTCGTCCTGTTTTTAGCCGTCAGTCTGGCTCCGGTCGACGACACGCCCTACCAAAAAATGCCCTACTACGCTCAAACGAAGCAGCGATTAGCGCAACTGCCCGCTCCGCCACCGGCCACCGGCCTGATCCGGGCGGGCTGGGCCAAAGTAAACATCACCCCGCCCTACACCACGCCCACGGGTGGCTACGGCGTTCGGCGTGGCAAACACTGGCGCGTGGTCAGCGACTCGATTTTTGCGCGGGCCATCGTGCTCGACAACGGCGGCACCCGTGTTGCCGTGGTGAGTCTCGACCTGCTCATTACGCCCCCCACCGTGACGGAGCAACTCAAAAAACGCCTGCCCGAACTGGGGTTGCGCTGGGAAAACGTGTACATAGGAGCCATTCATTCGCACAACAGCGTGGGCGGCTGGGCACCGGGTTTAGTGGGTCAGCTGATTGCGGGTGAGTATGACGAGAGAATCGTGACGCGCATTACCGACGGTGTGCTGACCGCCATCCGCAACGCCCAGGCTACCATGGCCCCGGCAGAAATTGGCTACGGGCAAACCGACGCGTCCGATCACATCACCAACCGCATCGCCAGCTCCGGTCCGACGCGCCCCCTCGACGGGCAGATTCGGCTGCTAAAACTTAGGAAAGCCACGGGTCAATCGGCACTGCTGTGTACGTTCGCGGGCCACGCCACGCTGTTCGACGGTGACAACAGCGACTACCTCAGCCGCGATTATCCGGGGTCATTGGTGGATCGGTTAGAGAAAAAGTCAACCGATTTTGCCCTGTTCATGGCCGGGGCCGTGGGCAGCACCGGTCCGCAGGCGCGGGGCAAAACCGACTTCGAGGAGATTCGTAATTACGCGGGCGATCTGGCGTTGCGCATCGAACGCACCGTTCCGCAAATCCAGACCCGCCCCGACAGTGCGCTGGCTCTGCTGACGCTGCCGCTGGGTCTGCGCGAACCACATCCCCGCGTGATTGGCAACTGGCGGGTGCGGCCGTGGCTGTTCCACGCCATCTACGGCGACTACCCATCGGACCTGAAAGCCCTGCGCATTGGCAACACGGTACTGCTCGGAACGCCCTGCGACTTCTCCGGCGAATTCGTCGCCAACTTCAAACCGCTGATCGCCCAACAGGGTGTTAACCTGATGATTACCAGCTTCGACGGCGGCTACATCGGCTACGTCACCCCCGACCGCTATTACGACCGGGCCACCTACGAAACCCGCGACATGAACTGGTTCGGCCCTTACAACGGTGCGTACTTCGAGGAAATGATGATGGGGTTACTGGAGAAACTTGATTGACCAATACATGAACCAACGCCTTATCCAACTTGCCCTCGTCGTTGATGACTACGACGACGCCATTCGGTTTTACACCGAAAAACTGAGTTTTGTTTTGCTGGAAGATACCGCCCTGAGCGCAACCAAACGCTGGGTTCGGGTGGCTCCGCCGGGTGACGGCTCCTGTGCGTTGCTGCTGGCCAAAGCCGACGGCGACGAGCAGCGCAGCCGCGTGGGTAATCAGACCGGCGGGCGGGTTTTCCTCTTCCTGCACACCGACGATTTCTGGCGCGACTACCACGCAATGACCGGGAAGGGAGTACATTTTGTCCGGGGACCCGTGGAGGAAGTGTATGGCACCGTCGCCGTGTTTACCGATTTATACGGCAATCTGTGGGACTTGATTGAGCCGAAGTGAGGGTTGTCTGTGCAGGAATGCCGTGGACGAAGAGTCGGACTTGCTGACCGCTTTGAACAAAACGTTCAGTCAAAAGAAGCAGAGTGTTCGACTTGTCGGCATGTACAGATAGTTGATCACCATGCCCACCACATCCTATTCCCGAGTCCACTTTAACCCGTCAACCGGCTCCGCTGATACATCACGTCCGGATCGAAGTCGAGCGGGGCGGG
>JAYTAC010000395.1:0-1395 GCA_043737755.1 Spirosoma sp. | reverse complement strand
TCAAGTTAGTATAGTCTGGCATCGAATATACTGAACCTTGATTGGTGAACAAGTTCGATTAACTAATTTGGGGCTTTACCCATCACGCTCCCTGGATTATCCCTGCTTCTGGCGTGGTTCATTCATACGGTCGTTTCACTGTACTACCCCATGACGCCCAGAGAAGTGCTGTCCCCTGAACTGGAAGATGAATTTGAGCAGCCGCCGGGTTTCTCCTTTATTAAACAACGCTACTTCTTTGTCATACCCATCTGGATGAAACCCTTGTTGCGTGGTCTGGAGTCAGATACCAACCGGGTAGGCTTTCTGTTGCAGTGGGGATACTTCCGGACTAGTGGCCGCTTCTTCAGAACAGCTCGTTACGCTCCTGGTGATGTCAAATTCGTTAGTAAACTCTTGAGGACTTCCGTCTCTTTCGAGCAACTACAAACCTATGATCGGGCCACGGTCGGGCGTCATCGACAACTCATTCGCACCGAGTTAGGCGTAGCCGCTTTTCAAGGCTTTGCCAAAGAGATGGCCCTGAACGAAGCCCGGCACCTGGTGACCCGGCAGGTAAGCCCTTCGGCTGTTTTTGGCTCTCTCTGCGAATTTATCCGCGCTCATCGAATCGAGGTGCCTACTTACCACACGCTAGCCGTCCTGATTACAGGGGCATTCAATGAGTTTGAGCAGAACTTATTCACCCTCCTGAAACAAGAGCTGACACCCCAGCAGGTAGCCCTGATTGACTCCTTATTTGAGCGATTAGAACGGGATGCCTCCCAACGGGAAACCTATCGGCTGTCCACTTTGCGGCAGGCATCCGAGGTCATGAAACTGGCCGGTATTCGGGAAAATATGAGCCGGTTGAAGCAACTTAAAGTCCTCTATCATGCGCTTCAGCCCGTCCTGAACAGGCTATTTATGTCGGATGAGTTAGTGGACCATTATGCTCAATACGTGTTGCGGGCCGAATTGTTCCAGATCAAACGGCACCAAAATAGTCAGCTCTTAGCGCTGTGTTTCGTTCAATATCAGTACTTCCACCTATCTGATATTCTGTTGCTTACGTTCAAGAATGCGACGGGTCAGATCCTCCATCAAATCCAGAGCCAGCGGGACAAACTGATGGTCGATTCGTATGGCGAAAATCTGCCGACGATGGATACCATTTTAGAGACCTATTTAACTCAGGCAGAGCTAGTCAACAAGTTGCTGATGACAGCCTTTTCGTTCGATAAAACCCAGCCCGAAAAGTTTAATCAACTCATAAAGCAGCTCAAGGAACCGTCGATAACCGCTTTTCTATAGTTGGTGCCTGCGGTCAAAAAACTGCATCAGCAAACCCAGAAAACACTGGCTAACTCCTTTTTGCACCAAGCCATGCGGGACCATGCCCGCGTCTTGATGACC
>JAYTAC010000394.1:0-3753 GCA_043737755.1 Spirosoma sp. | reverse complement strand
TGCTGGGCGTTCAGTTCCAGACTAAAAACCGGATCAGCGGGCGATTGGAGTATAACCAAAGCCGCGACATTGCCCTGAGCCTGTCCAACTCGCAGGTGGCCGAACTAACCAACAAAGACCTGACGGCGTCGGTGGGCTTCACGCGGCAGAACGTGCGGATTCCATTCCGTATCAACGGCGCGTACCGGAAGCTGAAAAACGACCTGACTTTTTCCTGCAACCTGACCCTGCGCGACACGCGGGCCATTCAGCGCAAGTTAGACGCCGAGCAGATCATTACGGCCGGGAACGTAAACTTTCAGTTACGCCCGCAACTGAGCTACATCGTCAGCCGCCGACTCAATTTCAACCTTTACTTCGACCGCACTTTCAACGATCCGCTGGTGTCGAACTCGTTCCGGCGGGCCACCACGTCGGGCGGGGTGCAGGTGAAATTCAATTTGGCGGAGTAAAGCGATACGAATCAACGGTCGTCCGGTTTGGTTGGGGAATGCCCGAACCCAAACCGGACGACCCTTTGTTTAGGGATTTGACAAAGGGTAGGTTTGCAGCATTAAACGACAAAACAATGGAAACTCAGCACGAGCACGAAATTAAACCCCTGCGGCAGGAGGACATGACGCCTGAACAGGTTGAAGCGTGGCTGGCGTTTTACCGGGGGGCCATGCAGCGCAAGCGCGAGACGCAGGCCGAGATGCGGGAATATGCTAAAACGCCGGAGTATCAAGAGGATACCCGTAAACTAAAAGAAGAGAATGCTAAGCGAGGAACTCCCTTCGTATAAGTTCAGGATTATTGGCGGGTACGAAAACCTGTATAAGTTCGAGACGAAAAACAATGTTGAATACGACGTTCGTTTTAAACCAAACGCCGATTATTTACCACAGGAAGAACTTTGGCGAGATGATCTTTATGAGTTCACGATCCGAATTGCGTCGGCTCCCGATCCGCTCCGCATAAGCCGAGTACAAAAGGTTGTCAGACGAACACAACAATTGCGTCGGCTCCCGATCCGCTTCGCATCCCGGCGGACCGGGCTATTTTTCCCACTGTCGTAGCCATCATCTCCGACTTTTTCGCCGTTCACCAACGGGTAATCCTTTACATATGTGACGATTCTGACTCGAAGGAACTGGCCCGCAAGCGTAAGTTCGATAGCTGGTACGTCTGCTTAGGTAACCCGGCCTTCGAGAAGTACGACCTGCCAACGGTAGCTGCCGGTTCCGAACGCTACTTCGCGTCGGTCTTCTTCCGGCGCGACAATCCTAATCGAGTGTTGATTATCACGGCGTATGAGCGGCTGGGCACGGGCGAAAAGTAAATCAATTTCCAGCGTGTTCGTAGTTCGTAACATGCTGACCGGGGCGAAACCGGCCGGTTCGCTGGTCAGTGAAGATAATATTATCTATCGTTCATCAACAGCTAACACCACCGGGCGAAATCAGGGTATGGTTTCGATTAGCTGAGGTAACACAACGCGTCTGATTGCGTTTGTAAGGGTAAATAGACGCAGTGTTGTGAGAACGAAGCGGTTTTTGGGGTGTTTAGCGGGCCTGGGGTTGCTGGCGTCGTCGGCGTGGGCGCAGCAGACCGCTCCCCGATACGCCCAGCGGGGGCTGGGCCGGTTTGTCTATCAAACGCTCAACGATACGTCGTCGGCGGCTTCGTCGCGGATACTTGTTTTCCCGACGCTGGGTTTCTCGCCCGAAACCAGTTTAGAGGTTGGGCTGCGGGTTTTTTCGCTGTATTACGCGAAGGATGATACGATGATTAACCGGCTCAGCGAAATAGTTCTGTACAGCTTTGTGACCCTGCGGGGTCAGTTTGGTGCTCAGCTCGAAAACGCCATTTACTCCGACCGGAACATGTATTATCTGCTGGGCCGGGCGCGGTATCAGCAGTTTCCGCTCCTTTTTTACGGCATCGGCCCTGACTCAAGACCGAATAATCCGGCTTTGGTCAACTCAAATTTCTTTCAGGTTCGGCAGCGGGCACTGCGTAAAGTGATCGGAAACCTGTATGCCGGGGTCGAAATTGACTTTCAGAGTCTACAGGGGGTGTCGTTCGAGCGGGTTGATCCCGATTCATTTGAGTTACCGCTGGGCGGACAGGGATCAACGACGCTGGAATGGGGCGGGGCATTCGTATACGATGACCGGAAAAATGTGCTGAACGTCAGAAAAGGCGCTTTTCTCGAAACGGCTCTTCTGCGAAATTTATCGGTCAGCAGTGAATCCCGGTTCGGGCGTGTGCTGTTCGACGGGCGGATCTACCGGCCGCTGGGACGCCGAAACCGGGTTCTGGCACTTCAGGCAACAGGAACGTTTATGGAGGGCAACGTGCCGTTCAATAATTTGGCCCTGCTGGGAGGTGAGAGCACCATGCGCGGCTATTACCTCAGCCGCTACCGCGACAAAAATCTGCTGGCCGCCCAGGCCGAACTGCGGTGGTTGCCGTTCAGATTCAGTAAACGCTGGGGCGGCACGGTTTTCGGTAGCTTAGGAACCGTAGCACCCACTATCAATCAGTTGCAAATCAGGCAGGTTCGCTGGGCGGTTGGCGGAGGAGCGAGGTTCCTCTTCTTTCAGAAAAAAGACGTGTACCTGCGGGCCGACCTCGGTTTCACCCGCGAAGGCACGGGCCTGTATTTCTCCCTCGGCGAAGCGTTTTGACGGTAAACCAAACCCTTCTCTACAGCACCCGCCCCGGTGGAGTGCCGCTTTGTTCCGACGCCCGGCTGTTGAGCCGCAGAGCCGCCCGCACATAGTCGGTGGCGGTTTGGCGGACCAGTTCAGGGTCGAACAGGCCCACAAACCGGCCCCGGTGTTCGTGGGGCGTTGCATCGCCGGTCAGCAGGTCGTAGATGCCGCAGGGGAACAAATCACGCTCTTCGTATCCCCAGAACAGGAAATCGGTGGCGTCGGTCAGGTCATTGAACCCAACCGCGTAACACGTATCAAGCTGAACGAAAACGGCCATAAATCGCATACCGCCCAATACGCTGGAAGTTGGGAATGGGTTGCGTCAGACTTTTGAAATTCAACAAAGCCGGACGAGCTGCCCTGCGAGGGCTTTCGATCACGGGCGGGGCTACTCAAACAACGTGGTCAGCATCCGCCCGAACTCCGCTTGCCACGGAGCAGAAATCGAGATTTTTTCCGCCGAAATGGGGTGCTGAAACCCGATTTGCCGGGCGTGGAGCAGCATTGTGTTCATGCCGAACTGCTCCAGAAACAGTTTGTTTTGCTTGTTGCAGCCGTGGGGCCGGTCGCCGATGATGGGGTGCAGAATGTGGGACATGTGTTTGCGCAACTGGTGCATCCGGCCGGTGGTTGGCGTCAGCTCGACTAATGAATACCGCGACGTAAGGTGCTGGCCGAATGGTATGTCGACCTCCGTGCGCCGGAGGGTTTTCAGCATCGTGAAGGCTTCCTGCATTACGCCCCCTCCGTGGCTGTCGTCGCGCTGCAGCGGGTAGTCGATGGCCTGCTCGTCGGGCGTGTAGCCGCGCACGATGGCGAGGTACGTTTTGGCAACCTGCCCGTCCATGAACTGTTGCTGCATGGCCGTATTCATGGCTTCGTTGAGGCCAAACAGCAGCACCCCGCCCGTTTTGCGGTCCAGCCGATGCACGGGATACACCCGCTGACCCAACTGATCGCGCAGCAATTGCACGGCAAACTCACCCGTGTCAGCCGCTATCGGCGACCGGTGAACGAGCAGACCGTGCGGTTTATTGATGGCTACCAGATC
>JAYTAC010000393.1:0-9130 GCA_043737755.1 Spirosoma sp. | reverse complement strand
CCACAATGGAAAATGTGTCGCCCGGCTCAAGGGTGAAGTTGACGCCGTGCAGAACGGTCAGATCGCGGCCCCCGCTGCTGTATGTTTTCGTCAGATTTTCGACGCGTAGAATGCTCATAATACGAAGTTTAAACGCAGAGGAAGAGGAGTTTTGCGCAGAGAATACAGAGGAAGAGAGTATTTTTCTCTGTGTTCTCTGCGCAAACTCCTCTTCCTCTGCGTTTAAACCCAAACTGACAGACATTCTATGAAGTTCTCAATAACTTACTCAATGCCATATTGCGTGATGGGCGGGCTGATGCTTCTCTTAACGGTCTGGAGTTGCGGCTCATCCGAGAAAACTGATTCTCAACCGGCAACCACGCCGGGCACCACAATCCAGAAGACTCCGGCGGTTCCGGTGTCTACCAGACAGACCGTTCTGTTCTTCGGGAACAGCTTGGCAGCGGGCTACGGCGTCGAACCATCGCAGGCGTTTCCGGCCCTGATTGGTGAAAAAATCGACTTGGCCGGGCTGAACTACACCGTTGTCAACGCCGGGCTGAGTGGCGAAACCACCGCCGGGGGCAAAAGCCGGATTGGTTGGGTGCTGCGCCAGCCGGTGGCCGTATTTGTGCTCGAACTGGGCGGCAACGACGGCCTGCGCGGACTGCCATTGACGGCGACGCGCCGGAATTTACAGGCGATTATGGACACCGTTCGGCGCAAAAGTCCGCAGGCCGTTATCGTGCTGGCCGGGATGCAGATTCCGCCCAACCTCGGCACCGACTACACCCGCGAGTTTCGGGAGTTGTTCCGGGAATTGGCCGACAAAAACAAGGCCGTGCTGATTCCATTTCTGCTCGAAGACGTCGGTGGCGTACCGAAATTGAATCAGGCCGACGGCATCCACCCTAACCCCGCCGGACACAAAATCGTGGCCGAAACGGTCTGGAGCGTGATTCGGCCGGTGCTGGAAAAGGAGGTTTAAGGGTTTAAACGCAGAGGAAGGGGAGTTTGTGCAGAGAACACAGAGCTCTTTTCTCTGTGACCTCCGTGTTTTTACTCCCCTTCCTCTGCGTTTAGAAAAATTAAAATGGATACCCCACGCCGATGTTGAATACCAAGTTCTGCCTGCGCCAGTCGCGGCTGCGGAAATTGATCTGGTCAATAACCCAGTTGCTACCGTTGGTTTGGTAGGGTTTGCGCAGGGGCGTTGCAATGTCGAAGCGAACCAAGAAGTACGATAGGTCGATGCGAAGACCAACCCCCGTGCCAATAGCGATTTGCCGGTAAAAGTCTTTGGTGAACAGACCGTCATTGGCATTTTCTGTAAGCCCGGCTGACGGGTAATACGTCCAGGTGTTCCCTGCGTCGACGAACACAGCCCCTTCGATGTACTTGTTGAATTTAGTGCGCAACTCCGTGTTGGCTTCCAGTCGGATGTCGCCCCCACCATCCTGAAAGGCCGATACCTCCAGCGTGTCGCGGGTGAACAGGCCGGGCCCGATAGCCCTAGGCCGGAAAGCACGAATGCTGTTGCTGCCCCCCACAAAGTATTGCCGGGTTAGTGGCAACTGGTAATTTTTGGAGTTACCGAAGGGAATTCCCAACCCGGTGAACAGGCGGTTTGCCCACGTAAGCGTTGGCGTCAACCGGCGGTAGAAACGGGAATCGGCATCGAAACGAAGAAATTGAGCGAAAGGAACGCCGAAAATTCCGCTTCGGTCATCGTTGGGTAAAGGTCGACGAAACAAAAGACTGGCCACGTTCCCCGCTGCTTCAACATTGGTCGTCAGGCGAAACGTACTCGGCGAGTTCGGTTGGGGTGCTGAGTTATAGTTGAAGGTGTATAATGTGCTTAGTATAAGCTGGTCGGAACGGTAAACGGTATTTATGTATTGTTGCTTGACGACCGAAGTAACGGCTGAATCGACTAAAATATCACGAACCCGATCGCCAACTTTGTCGAGCGGTACGTAGATATAATTGGCGTTGAAGGGTTGGAAAATGTGTTCGATCTTTTGACTCTGCCGCCATGCGTAGCCGAACGTGGTGTTGAACGAGTTGATTCGGTACAGCCCTCCCCGAATAATAGTCTGGTACCCCAGCGTGACGTTCGTTTTGGGCAGTGCCTGCTGCTGATCGTACCGGAAGCTAAGCGGGCTGACCAAGCGTGGGAAACTCAGAATCGCATCGGCTCCGTACCGGTAGTTTGTTACGGGCTGACCACCCCCGCCCGCCTGAAATTCGATACCCACGTTGGCGTTCAGCGTGAGCAGTTCGGCCCGCTTCAAGGCGTTCCGGTTGCGCCAGCTTAGGGTGGCCTGTGTACCGTTGAAGTTGTTGGAGCGCGAGGTGCCGTCCAGTTCCAGCCGTACTGATTTGGTGGGGTAGGGCGTCAGGTAATAATGCACGTCGAGCACGGCCGAGTCCCCCTGCTCGTCCGGCTCGAACCGGTTGCGCACAAACTTAAACGCCCCCACATTCACCAACCGCGAAAGCGTCAAATCCTGCTGTCGACTGTTGTAGCGGCCGCCCGGCTCCACCGTAATCACGTCGCGGAACAACTTCTGATCGAACCGCCGGGACGAGTCGACGATATTGAGCCGTTCTTCAGACTGATAGGCCCGGCGTCGGTTGGTGTCGATACGGGCGGTAGAAAGGTTGTAATTGGGGTAAATAAATACGTTGCGGATGGAATAGGGTACCCCGGCCGCTTCGGGCATGTCGGGTTTGACGTAGAAAATCAGCGTCGTCTGGTGCGCTGCCGAATCGTTATCGGCCAGCACACCCACGTAATCGGGCATAAAATAATACAGCCCGCGCTGCTTGAGGGCCTGCGCGATGCGTTCGCGCTCCAGCCTGATGTTGTCGAAGCGGTAGGGATCACCCTTTTTAAAGATAGTCCGCTGTCCCGTAGCCTGCAATGCCAGACGGGCGGGAGTGGAGTCGGACAGAAATGCCACTGAGTCAATGTAGTAGCGTTGGTTGACGGTTGCCTCATAAACGCCCCGCGCTTTGTAGCCAGTTTCTTTCAGCGATCCGGTAACTGTTGAGCCGAAGTAGCCTTCGTTCTGCATCGTGGCGTTCATGATAGGGACGTTGGCGGTTATGGCTCGCGCACTGGCAAACACCGGTTCGCGGCCGAATTTTTTGCGGAACCACGACCGGAAACCTTTTAGCTTTTTTGGTTCGCCGAACAGGTAATACAGCCCGACCCGGATGGGATACCCAAAAATCTGCGCATTAGGACGGGGCCGCGCCAAGGCCGATAACTGTTCGGAGAGGGCTTTCTGCTCGTCGCCCGAAACGGTCGAATCGGCTTTTACTACTACGTCGGTGCCCATGTAGAGCCGCTCGTTGACCGGTAGTCGTTTGGCGAGGTTACAGGCGTTGAGCGAAATTAGCAGGAGTGGTAACAGCCACTTTACACCCGGTCTGAAACCCGGAGCGAAAGCGAAACGGCACAGAACTTTATACGGATGTAACGTCATAGCACTATCATGGCAAATCAATTCAGCGAGGGGCTGGGTGCGCCCGGCGACGACCGGCGGAACATCTCCGACAGCCGGTTGTAATCGAAGGTGATGATGAACCCGACGCCCGTTTCGATTACGTAACCGTCCAGCACGGCCTGGTAGTTGTTGCTTCGGTAAGCCCGTAGCACGTACCGCCCGTCGCGGGTGATGCCGTAGTTGACCGACAGATTGTCGAATACCTGACTGGCTCCCGTGGCTGCTTTCGCCGTGTTTTCGAGCACGAAATTCTTGCCGACCGACACCGTAACCCGGCCTTCCAGAAAACTCCGCGACAGCCCCACGTTGAGGTCGGTGCGGGCACCGTTGGTGGTGCCGCCCGTGTTGCTGCTGCCCGTTTGGGAGAGCAGGTTGAAATCGACGTCGAATCCTTTCAGAATGCCCGACGCCAACTGCCCCAACTGCTCCGAAATCAGCTTGCTTACGCTGGTACGGGCAATCCCTTCGGCCTGACTGTCCAGCCCGCCGTTGTTAGAGCCGGAAAAGAAATCCGCCGTGGTTTCGGGCAGAAACCGGTTCAGAATCAACAGCGCAAACACCTGTTTGTTGATCTGCGACTGATCCTGCCGTAGCGTGGTTAGCTTATTCTCGATGCTCGTGGCTAATGAACTTGATGCGCCTGCGCTGCCTTGCCCGGCCCCCGCCAGCCGAATATCAAAGTCTAATTTGGGCGCGGCTAAGTTGTCGCTCATGCTCAGGGTCACGTTAAAGGGTAGTTTGCGCTTGGCGGATGCCGCGTCGGACAGCGTCGACTCATTCCCGATCAAATCGGCGGGGGGCACCGACACGGCGTAGATGGCCGTGATGTTGAGGTCGGCCTTGAGCGGGTCGCCGGAGAAGCTGATGTAACCGCCTTTCTGAATTTTGAACTGCCGCTTCAGCACCTGATACGTCAGTGAGTATTCGCCCTCGGTCACGTCGTAGCGGCCCAGCACACTGATTTGCCCGGCCCCGTTGACCGTCACGTTGAGCCGGGCATTGCCCCGCGCCCGCAGGTAATCGCCGTTCAGTTCGTCCACGATAATGGTCAGTTCCGATTTCTCGTCCGCTTCCAGATCGAGCGAAATGTTGGCGTTGCTGAGCTGATCGAACGCTAACCGGGTGCGCACACTGTCGCGTTTGGGCCGGTAAATGTATTTGTTCAGGGCCAGCGAATCGTTGTGGTCGATGAACGTGACAATGCCGTTGGCTTCATTCACGTCTAATGATTCGTCGGGCAGCACCACCGACACTTTGCTGCCGTCTTCTAGCCGCACCGTACCGTTGATCGACGGACTCGTTCCGGCTCCTTTGATGCGCAGATCGGCCGTGACGGACGCCTGTCCGTAGCCGTAATTGTTGTCTTTGCGGGATGCGTTGAGTACCTGGAACTTGCTGGCCCGAACGCGCAGGTTGTAAGATGCATCGGGCAGGTTACGCAGCACGATGGTGCCGTCGGTGGTGAGCGTCCGGCCGAGCGTATCGCGCACGTTGAAGTCGTTCAGCGTAATGGTCTGCCCGGCAAAATTGAGCTTCTCCCGGTCGATGCGGTAGGTGGCGTTGAGTTGCTTGATGTTGAACGCGACGGAGTCGAAGGCCACGCTTCCGTTTAGCTGGGGGTTGTCGGCCGCGCCGTTTACCGTGAACTCGCCAACCAATTTTCCCTTTGCCTGCCGCAGTTCGCCCGCACTGAAGGCCTCGATGGTGCGGGCGTCCAAACGTTTCAGGTTGATGGTCAAGTCGAGGGCTTGTTTGGCGTTTTCGGGGTTGTAAAAACCGACGACTGTTGCGTCGTTGTACGGCCCGGCGAGGGTGGTGTTGACGTTGATTCGACCGTCGGCGCTGTTGCGGAACCGGGCCGTGAGGTTACCAATCGGCTGGGTCATCACCCGCAGACTGTCCACGTAAACAGAGCCAATAAATGATAACTGACTGTCTTCGGCCAAATAATCGCGCACGACGACCGTACCGTTGAGTTCACCGGCAGCCAATGTGGTGTCCTGGTTAGCCAAACGGGCTAAGTTGGCTAATTGAACACCGCGCGTAGTTACCCGGATGGGGGCGTTGCCGTAGGGTTCGGTGCTGCTCACCTCCAGCAGTTGGCTGTCCTGCTCGAGTTGGACGGTACTGACCAGCACCCCATCGCGGCCGTACTGTACAAAGCCCGTGGTGTCGGCCGTCCATTGCTGGTAACTCGTCAGCAGGCCATCGCGGGCAAACTGAAATCGGTAGTTGCCATCCACGACACCGAGTGTTCCGGCCACCCCATGCAGGTCTTGCCCGATGGAATCCTTGTTGACGATGGCAAAACGAAACCGGTTATTGGCGGCTGTTCCGGTCAGATCGGTTTCGCGGATGCGCAGCCCGTCGTACAGCGCACCGTCGACTCGCCCATTGACAGTCAGTTGGTTGTTCACCGCCCGCAGTGCCAGCGTTGCTCCCTGAACGGTGATCGTGTCGTACACGACGGTGCCCGTGCGGAGCGTGGCCGACAGCGTCGTATCGCGTGACGCGTCCAGATAGGCGTTGAGCCGGACCGTATCGAGCCGCGTCAGGCCGGGCACAAACGCCTGAAAAACCGGGTTCTGATACGCGGTTAAATCGACCGTGAACGCGTAGGGGGGCGGCACTCTTTTATACGTCAGGTCCGGGATGATGATGTATTTGCTCAATTCACCAACCACGATGTCGTACAGTTGCGTATACTCAAACTGACCGTTCAGCGAGAGCCGTGCGCCGGGTAGCTGCGCCACCGTGCTCTTCGTTGTACCCTCAACCGACAGCCGGGCGTGGAGCGTATCGACGGGGTAGCTTTTGCCGTTCAGCGTCACCGTCGCGTCGCTCGCCGAAATAGTGCCGACCGGCCGGGCCGGGTCGACCGACGACATATCGAGGACAATTCGCCCCTTCAGCGAGAGCGGATCGCTGTACAGTTTCAGTTGTTGCAGATTCAACTCCTGCACGACCGCTTCGCCCGTTATGCCGGGGAATTCTCCCTTTAGATTGACTTTGGTATCGACTGTCAGGTTGGCGTTGGGGTCTTTCAGTGTGCCTGTCAGCGCGAGAATACCGTTGGTGAAGTTGCCCCGACCGTCGAAATTCTGATACCGGTAGCCGCTCAGTTCGGCCGATTGCACGTCGAGGTCGAAGCGGGTGCTGAGCGTGTTGACGTCGATGCCGCGCCCGTCGACTACGGCGCGTCCGGTCAGTTTGCCAATGGTGCCTTCTTGCTTCAGCCACTTACCGGCATCGAACTGACTAAGGTTCAGTGTGCCCTTATACGTCTGATTTTTCCCGGAAACAAAGCCCGCCAACCGGCCGTCGAACCCTGCCGTACCCCAATCGGTGCGCAGCGTGGCGTCCATGACGAGGTTGTTGAGTTGACCCTTGATTTTGCCCGTCAGGTCGAACGCGGGCGGCAGTGCAATGGAGGACGGGATGGTGCCCTTGGGAACCAGTTTGTTGATGTCGGCCAAGCGGGTGGTGGCGTCCTGAATCGTAAGGTCCACGCCAATCCGGTCGGGGTCCGTTATGTTTGTCAGCCGCCCACTCAACCGGAGGTGCGTACCCGACAGCATGTCCAGCCCAAAACGGGGCAGGTTCAGCGCGGCCAATGTGCCGGTGGCCTGTCCGTCGGCCCGAAAAGTAGCTCTACTGTCCGTAAAAGGGGGTGTATTAGTCAAAGACGGTGCTAATTGCAACACGTCGGCCACCGATAAACGGCTTTGGCGCAGGTTGACCCGGACGCCGACGCGTTTGGCGAAGCGCGGATCGCTTAACTGCCCCAGCGAATCGTAACGCAAAACGACCTGATCGCGCAGGAGGGAAGTGGGTGTTTTAATGAACAGGTTCGTCAGCCGGGTGTTTTTGTCGTCGTACAGTACGTCGCCGTCGAGTTGCTGGAGCACAAACCCGCTGCTGGCCCGAAATTGCCCGTTGCGAATCTGACCGCTCACCCGCTGTCCGCGCGTCCCTAAATCCTGATACGTCAGTGATGTTCCTTCGACGCCCAGTTTTTGCAGATCGAGGTGGCCGTAGTCCAGCCCGCGCTTCTGACGGGGAGCCGTCTCATCGTCGTACCGGATTCGATTATTGGCGAACCGGACGTTGCCGAGTTTCACCTGCCAGCCACCGGACGCGACTGCGGTGGTTGCCACGGGTGTTGCAGCCGGTTTTTTCGTTGGCTTCGTTAGTATGGTCGTAATATCGGCGTTGGTCAGGTTGAGCGATTTAAGGCCAATTTTCTCGCCGTTCAGGTAAAAATAATCCGACTCCATCGTCAGTTTGCCCGCCGTACCTTGCGTCCGAAAGTCGGCGGTTTCGACGCGCACGTCCCACTTGGCCCGGTTGAGCGTCCATTTGCCAAGCCCGATGTCGAGCGTATCGGCCGGATCGGAGATGGCGTTCGGCGTCGGTATACCTTCGTACAATCGGGTGTAGGCGTTCAGCCCATCCACCGCCACGTTCGACAGGTAGTATCGTGATTTGGCAACGTCGGTCTTGCTGAAATTGGCCCGCAGGCTGTCGACATACGCGTTGACGTCGGCCCCAACTACATCGTCTTTGTATCTGACGCGCACGTCTTTCAGGAAAATAGCTGTCAGATTGATGGCCAATGGCGCAACGGTTGTGTCGACTGCCGTTTCGGGTTTCGTCGTGTCGCCGGGTGGGATAAACGCGTCGAGGATGTATTGAAAATTAAACGTGGGCAATCCGTCGGCGGTGCGCCCCCGGTCGGCTACCTCGCGGTTGATGTTCAGGCGGATGTGCTCCAGCTCAATCTGGTTGAGGGCCACGCGGTTGTTGAACAACCCCCACATATCGAGGTTGACGCGCATCCGCCCGCCGTTGAGAAGCGTGTCACCTTTGGGAGTTTTGAAGAAAACGTCTTCCAGTTCGATGAAGTCGGGGATGGCGTACCGAATTCGGCCGATGCGGAACGGTGATTGCAACTTGTCGGCGAGGTATGAGTTTACCTGCTTCGTCACCAACTGCTGACCCCAGGGGGTTGTGGCGACGATCATCACGAACCCCACCAGCAACAGGATAAGGGCCATCAGACCAATCAGAGTACGGACAAGTGCTTTGGACACAGTGAATAGACAGGTTTTCCGGCTACAGTGACGCTACTTCGGGAACAGGGTGGCGCGTAGCCCGGCAACGTCTCAAATTATAACGACCACAGGGTAAATTATGTTACTGATCGGACCAAAGCCACCCAATCACGATTGAGAAGATAGTACCTCATCAGGAAATCGAAAGGCGTTTGACCATCGCCGTCAGTGCTGCCACCGCTGTTACCGTCAGTAATGCCATTACTCCAAGTAATGGCATTACTGACGGTAACAGCGGTGGAAATAGCCAACTTTTCAACCCGATTCCGGTTGTTTCAGCAGGTGCATGTTGCACACCCGGTTGGTAGCCGGTACTTTTGAGAACACATTCAGCTAACCATGAGCGACCTTTTTACCGCCCAATCCATCATCAGTCTATTGACCCTGACGTTTCTGGAAATCGTTCTGGGCATCGACAACATCATTTTTATCTCCATTGCGGCCAATAAATTAGCCCCGCAGGACCAGGGCAAAGCCCGCAACATCGGACTCGTTCTGGCCATGGCTTTTCGGTTAGTC
>JAYTAC010000392.1:0-1398 GCA_043737755.1 Spirosoma sp. | reverse complement strand
GCGGGAACACGTCCACACCCGCCCCAATCACTTTGCCGCGCTCAATGGCGTCGACCAGTGCGGGGATGTCGACGATGTGGCCGCGCGACAGATTGAGGAAGATAACGCCGTTTTTCATCAGTCCGAACTCGCGGTAGCTGATCAGGTTTTTGTTTTCTTTCCGGCCGTCGGTGTGCAGGCTGACGATGTCGGCAATGGCCAGCAGTTCGTCCAACGACCGGCATTTGCGGGCGTTGCCGAGGGCGAGTTTGTCGACCGCATCGTAGAAATACACCTCCATACCGAGGGCTTCGGCCACCACCGACAGTTGGGTGCCGATGTTGCCGTAACCGATCAGCCCGAGTTTTTTGCCGCGCACTTCGTAGCTGTTCTTGGCCGACTTGTCCCACCCGCCCTGGTGCATCAGGCCGCTTTTAGGCACAATACCCCGGATGAGCATGATGATCTCGCCAATGGCCAATTCGACCACCGAACGGGTGTTGCTGTAAGGCGCGTTGAAGACCGCAATACCGCGCTCGGTGCAGGTGCTGAGGTCGATCTGGTTGGTGCCGATGCAAAATGCGCCAACGGTCATGAGTTTATTGGCGTTTTCGAGCACCCGGCGCGTGACCATCGTCTTGGAGCGGATGCCCAAGATCGACACGTCGCGGATGGCTTCGATCAGCTCGTCTTCGTCCAATGCCCCTTTGCGAATCTCGACGTTGAACCCTTCCTGCTCAAACAATTGCACGGCAATGGGGTGAACGTTTTCCAGCAGCAGCACTTTGATGCGGCTCTTGGGGTACGACTGGCTGCGGCTCAGCTTGTTGTCGAACAGGAAATCATCGAGCGACGGGGTTATGTGGTCGGCTTTTTCCATCACCTTCGCCCGCGCCACGTTTTCGGTGAAGGCGTAGAATTTGTTGGCTAATCCCGCTTCCCGAATCTCGTAGTCCGTGTACCCGTCGCCAATCACGATCACATCGCCGTCGAGGTTGAGGTCGCGCATGAGTTTGACTTTTCCCCCGTCGGAAGCTAACGGGTTGGTTTGGTCGCAGCCAACGATGTTGCCCGTCTCATCGTAGGCAAAGGTGTTGGCAAAAACGTGGTCTTCTTTCACGCCCAGCGACGTCACAATGGGCACGATAAACTCCCGAAACCCACTCGACACGACGTAGATGTGATCGGCATTTTCACTGATAAACGCCCGGTTGCGCTGAAACGAGTCGGAGATTTTACCCATCAGCGTTTCCACGAGGGCGGGCAGGTGATCGCGGTGGGCGTGGAGCAGGTTGAGCCGCAGGGACAACGACTGAGCCAGCCCGATTTCGCCCGACATGCCCTGGTCAGTGATGGCCTTGATCTGGTCGAGGACGTCGTCGCGGTCGGGGCGGCCGATGAGCGAAATCTCGCCCAGCA
>JAYTAC010000391.1:0-9138 GCA_043737755.1 Spirosoma sp. | reverse complement strand
CAAAACCGGCTCCGGTGATCACAAAGCGGAATCGGTTTGATCCCGTTTCCCGGTTGTGGCGGGGTCGGGCGTCCGGGGAATCGGTCAATTGGGGGCCGGAACCGGTTGGTGGTGTCGCTGGCATTGTCAGAATCGGAAGTAGATAAACGGATTGTAGGTGTCGGCCGCTAAGTACATAACCGCCATCACGAACAAGCCAAACAGACCAACGGCATAGAGCGAATCAAGCATCGTCCCGAGTGTCGTCCGTGCCGGCGAATACCCCAAACGCGTTTGCAGCCGCTGCCAGCCCCGCTGAAACGCGTGGTAAACGGGCGTCGACAGCAGCACGCCCAGCAACAGCGCGGCCATCACCTCTGTGTTCAACAGCAACGCGGGCGGATAGGCTACGTTGGCGGCCGTCGGAGGAGCCAGACCAATCATTTTTTGCAGGTAAGCGACCCCGTCTGTCAGCGTTTCGGTCCGGAAAAAGACCCAACCCACCATCACCACCAACAGCGTATAAACGTGCGCGATGGGCGGCCAGACTTGCTCCAATCGCTTGCCGACGCCCGCCCGCTCGATGAGCAGAAAAACGCCGTGGTACAGCCCCCAGACAATAAAACTCCAACTCGCCCCGTGCCACAAACCCGTCACAAAAAACACGATCAGCAGGTTACGGTAGGTGCTGATTTTGCCGCCCCGGTTGCCCCCCAGCGGGATGTACACGTAGTCGCGAAACCAGCTCGACAGCGAAATGTGCCACCGTCGCCAGAAATCCTGAATGGAACGGGCCACGTAGGGGTAATTGAAATTCTCCTTGAAATCGAACCCCACCATTTTGCCCAACCCGATGGCCATATCGGAATAACCCGAGAAATCGAAGTAAATCTGAAGCGTGTAAGCAATGATGCCGAGCCAGGCAGTAGCCGTGGGGTAGCTGTCGGGGGGCGCGTTGAAAACCGTGTCGGCCAATTCGGCGAAGGTGTTGGCAAGCAGGATTTTCTTAGCCAATCCGATGACGAATCGTTCGGCACCAAGTCCAAACTTCTCCAGCGTCGTGGTGCGGTTGGCCAATTCGGGCGCAATATCGGCGTAGCGCACAATGGGTCCGGCAATCTGATGGGGAAACATGGCTACGTAAGTTCCATAGTCTAAGAAACTCCGGTTGGCCCGGATGCGGCCCCAGTAAATGTCGAGCGTGTAGGAAATGCCCTGAAACGTGTAGAAACTGATACCGATGGGCAGCGCAATCGGAGACAGCGTGAGACTGTCGGCAGCGGGCAGGGCAAGTACTTCGGCGAATCCGCGAGCGGAATCAAACAAAAAATTGGCGTATTTGTAATAGAACAGCAGCGACAGGCTACCCGCCAATGAGAGTGCCAGCCCCGCCCGCCGACGACCCCGCTCGATGAGCTGTCCGGCGAAGTAGTTAATCAGGGCCGATGCCAGCAGTACGAGCACGACCGGCCCTTCGCCCCAGGCGTAGAAAACCAAGCTGGCAGCAAACAGAAGGGCATTGTGCCATCGTTTAGGCAGTAAATAGTAGACAAGCAGAAATGACGGCAGGTAGAGAAATAAAAAAATTGCCGAACTGAACAGCATATTACTTTTGTCGGTATACGGTACAAAAATACTTTTTTCAGTCAACAAACGTACCAAACATCACCTGCCCATACCCATGAATTCAGTGTTCGATACACGGCTACTACACACCGTCACCCGCCTGCTCTGGCTGGTGACTCTCGCGGGTTGCGTCCAGATGGAGACCGTCGACAGGAGCGCCGGTGCCCGCCAGGCTGTTGACCCCGACTGCAACAAGCCGGGTTGTATTACGACACCGGTCAGCCGCGTCCCCCAGGGCCTGCCTATTCCGGTGTTCAGCCCGCAGTCGGGAACGGTAGCGTTCGGCACCAAACTGAATCTGTCCGTTTCAACCCTGCCTGCCGGGGCCGTCATCGAGTACTCGCACGATAACGGAAAAACCTGGACGGCGGGTAATCAGCCGCCCGTTTTGAGTGTCGAACCCATCCTGAGCCGCACCCGTATCAACGACTTAACGTCTGCTCCCAGTCAGGCCGCATTCCGGCCCTATTACCAACGAATGCTGGTGGTGGGCAACAGCATCATGGACCACGCCCCGTGGCCCGAAAAAGGCTGGTTCAACAACAACGGTATGGCGGCCTCGGCTCCCGACAAAGATTTTGTTCACCTGCTGACCGCCCGGCTAACCGGGCAGTATCCGCAGGTGACGGTTCGGCTGGTCTCGGCGGGGAACTTCGAGCGGCAGTTCAGCCGACCCGAATACAGTCTCGATGAGTTTAACCAACCCCTGCGCGAGTTCAAGCCCGACCTGATTATCGTCCGGCTCGGCGAAAACGTCGATGAGGGCGAAGTGATGAGTCCGCGCAGTCTTGAAGCCCGGTTTCGGCTTCTGCTGGATCGGCTTGCTACGTATGGCGGGCAACCCGTTAAAATCGTTTGCACAACCAGTGTGTGGCGACGACCACAGGCCGATGCCGTTATCCGGCGCGTGACTGCCGAGAAAGGCATTGCGCTGGTTGACCTCAGCGCAATGGTTGGTCAGGATCAGTATTTCGCGTTCGGCCAATACAAAGACGCCGGGATTGCTGCTCACCCCAACGATGCGGGCATGAAACGCATTGCCGACCAGATCTGGGCGAAACTGCCGTAGAAAACAACTATCATCAACTTACAAAAAAGGTGCTTCCCACATGAGAAGCACCTTTTTTGTAGGCTGATGATGCCGATCAGAAAAACAGGATTCGGAACACAAACGGACTGCTGTACAAATACCGGGACTGCGCCGTGTAGTTGAGATTATACAGAGCCGATACGTTTATGCCCGCCAATCGGCCCACGCGCTGTGAGTAGGTGATACCCACTAAGGGCGCAATGACGTTGAAACGCCCCGGCGAAGGACGTCCCGGAAGTGTGTACCCGTTTTGAATACTGGTCGATGCTACCTCAACATGAGCATAGGCACCGGGGATCAGCTTGGGGATCAGTTCATACATGGCAAAACCGCGACCACCGTACTGATTGGCCGTCAGGTTTATGCGCTGACCGCTGGTATCGAACGTGCGAAAACGGGCGTACTGGTAATCGACACCCACGCCGAGTACCAACCGCTCGGCCGCCTGGTAGGCTACTACCGGCGATAGTCCGATGATAAAAGGAATGCCCTGGTTGGCATTGCCCAACTGGAGAGCACTTATACCGCCCCCAAACCGCAGCCGCTGGCCAAACGGCAGCGGACGGCCTTCGGGCGTTTGCGTACGCAGGGGGTCTTGGCCCTGATTCTGGCGGTTGCGGTCGTCGGGGTCTTCGGTGAGTTGCCCGAAAGCCATGCTGCTGCTGAGCAACGCCGTCAGCACCAGTAATTTCCTGATATGATTCATGTTGTAGTTGTAGAAATAAGTCGTTGCCGACCAGTAACGGCCAGCCAATGCCAACGTTTAGTTAAACGAAATCAGAACGTAAATTCTTTTACTTCCGGGTCATTCAGCAGGCGTTTGATGCACTTTTCGTGGTTCTTCTCGGAGCCGTCAACGCGCCACTGACCAATGATTTCGGTGCCCACCCGCTACTGTCGGCTGCGGGTGGGCGACAGGCCGCACTCGGCGAAGAATTTCTCGTACTGGTTGAGCGTCTTGTTGCGGAACGGCGTCACAATCTTGTAGTCGCGGGTGCTGCTTTGCCGTGGTACTCACGCTCGGCCCCGATCAGCCCGTCAATGAGGAGCGCGGTCGTGAGCCGGATAAAATCTTCCTGTGCGAAATTCATAGTTGTTTTCTGTAATTCCGACCGGCGAACCGATGCAGAAAGACAATTCAAAGAACCTAACCAGATGCGAAACCGTTAAAATTCAGATAGAGTTTACCCAACTGATTCCGCATGATTTCATCCCCGGAGACCGAACCCCGAACTCGCAACGGCGAACCGGTCGGACCATCCCGTTCCGTTGACCATCTCGACCCCAGGCAGTTTATTATTATCAAAGGGGCCAAAGTACATAATCTGAAAGGCATTGACGTTGCCATCCCGCGCAACAAATTGGTGGTGATGACGGGCCTGTCGGGTTCGGGCAAGTCGTCGCTGGCGTTTGACACGCTTTTTGCCGAAGGGCAGCGGATGTACGTCGAGAGTCTGAGCAGCTACGCCCGGCAGTTTCTGGGCCGGATGGAAAAGCCCGACGTCGAATACATTAAAGGCGTCTCGCCCGCCATTGCCATCGAGCAGAAGGTGTCGACCCGCAACCCGCGCTCCACCGTCGGCACCTCCACCGAAATCTATGATTACCTGAAACTGCTGTTTGGCCGGGTTGGGGTCACCTGCTCGCCCGTGTCGGGCCGGGAGGTGCGCCGGGACACGGTTACGGACGTTGTCAACTTCATTTTCTCGTACCCCGCCGGGCAGCGCGTGATGATTATGACGCCCCTGCTCATTCACCCCGGCCGGACGCTCGACTACGAACTGAAAGTCCTGCTCCAGAAAGGATACACGCGCGTGGTGGCTGACGACGGTCGGAATGCCGCATCACCGACGGGTCGGCAGGTGCTACAGATCGAGGAGCTGCTGGCACAGAACCCCGAACTGATTAGTGCATTAGCCGTCGATAACGCGCTGGAATTATTGGTGGATCGCGGCACGGTGATTTTGGACGATGCGGGTCAGCCGGACGAAGACACGCAGTATCGGTTCTCAGATTCGGTGCAGACGGCTTTCAGCGAAGGGGACTGTATCTGCCGGGTCGATATCGTAGGTCACGAGTCGCGCGTTTTCTCGGACAAGTTTGAGATGGATGGTATCGTGTTTGAGGAGCCAAGCGTGAATCTGTTTACGTTCAACAATCCGTATGGTGCCTGCCGCCGGTGCGACGGGTTTGGCAAAGTCCTCGGCATTGACCCCGACTTGGTCATTCCCGACAAAAATCTGTCGGTATTCGAAGGAGCCATTATGCCGTGGCGGAGCGAGAAAATGAATCAGGAGTTTCTGAAGCCGCTCCTCAAAAATGGCATCCGCTTCGACTTCCCCATCCACCGGCCTTACAAAGAATTGACTTTCGATGAGCAGGAGCTTCTGTGGTCGGGCAACACCTACTTTGACGGTCTGAACGCCTTTTTTGCGTATGTCGAGAGCCAGACGTTCAAAGTGCAGTACCGCGTGATGCTGTCGCGCTACCGGGGTAAAACGACCTGTCCTGAGTGCCGGGGATCGCGGTTGCGCAAGGATGCGTCCTACGTGAAAGTGGCGGGTAAAAGCATCACCGACCTCGTGTTGCTGCCCTTAGCGAAGGTAACGGCGTTTTTCCGCGACATCGAACTGCCCGCGCATCAGCAACAGGTGGCCAGCCGGATTCTGATCGAAATTCGCAACCGGCTCGACTATATGGAGCGCGTTGGTCTGGGCTACCTGACGCTCAATCGGCTCACCAACTCGCTGTCGGGCGGTGAGTATCAGCGTATTAAGCTTGCCACGTCGCTCGGTTCGGCGTTGGTCGGTTCTATGTATATCTTGGACGAGCCGAGCATCGGATTACACCCGCGCGACACCCAGCGGTTAGTAAGTGTGCTCAAAGCCCTGCGCGACATGGGCAACACCGTTATCGTGGTCGAGCACGAGGAGGAAGTGATGCGGGCCGCCGACCAACTCATCGACATCGGACCCGACGCCGGTACGTTGGGCGGGCATCTGATGTTTCAGGGCACTTGGGCCGATGTGATGAATAACCAGGAGTCGTCCGACAACCCATCGTCACTAAAAAGCCACACTCTCGATTTCCTGACTGGCCGCGAGACGGTGCCGGTGCCGACGTTTCGGCGAAAGTCAGCCAATTTTATTGAGTTGAAAGGAGCGCGGGAAAACAACCTTAAAAGCGTGAACGTGCGGTTTCCGCTCAATACGCTCACCGTCGTGACGGGCGTGTCGGGTTCGGGAAAGAGTACGCTTATCCGCAAAGTGCTGTACCCCGCGCTGGCCCACCAGAAAGGCAACGCGGGCGAAGAGTCGGGTAAGTTCGATTCGCTGACGGGTTCGCTGGATCGGATTATGGCCGTCGAGATGATCGACCAGAACCCCATCGGTAAGTCGAGCCGCTCTAATCCGGTGACGTACATCAAAGCCTACGATTACCTCCGGCAGGTGATGGCCGATCAGGCCGTGTCGAAGTCGCGGGGCTACAAACCGAGCCATTTCTCGTTCAACGTTGACGGTGGTCGCTGTGAAGTTTGTCAGGGTGAGGGTGAGGTGAAAATCGAGATGCAGTTCATGGCCGACATCTACCTCAAATGCGAAGGCTGCGGGGGCAAACGCTTCAAGCAGGAAGTGCTGGAGGTGACGCTGCACGACAAAAACGTGTCGGACATTCTGGAAATGACCGTGGACGAAGCCATCGACTTTTTCCGCCGGTCCGACCCGAAAATGGCCGATAAACTCATGCCGTTGCAGGACGTGGGTCTGGGCTACATTGGCTTGGGACAGTCGGCCAATACGCTGTCGGGGGGTGAGGCTCAGCGCGTCAAGCTGGCGTCTTTTTTGGGCAAAGGCAATCCCAACAAGGGCAGTACGCTGTTTATTTTCGACGAACCGACCACTGGTCTGCACTTCCACGACATCCGCAAACTGCTGTCGGCCATCAACGCCTTAGTCGACCAAGGCGACTCGGTCATCATCATCGAGCACAACATGGAAGTCATCAAAAACGCCGACCACATCATCGACCTCGGCCCCGACGGTGGCGACACGGGCGGCTACGTCACCTTCACCGGCACCCCCGAAGAGATGGTAAAGCTGACCGACGGAAACTACACGGCGGAGTATTTGAAGGGGAAGGTGTAACGTTGAGCCCTGCCAGTGGCCGACAGGCCCTGGTAGTGGTTGAGCCGCTAAGCAAATCAACCACTACCAGGGCCTGTCGGCCACTGGTAGGGTTTTGTACTCGTAAACTTGACCTGACCTACTGCCGGGGCTTCAAAAAGAATGAGTTACGAGATATTGTCAATTTGATCACTGAGCATTATGGAACGTTCATTACTGCCTGGCGGACAACCTTTGGTCAGTAGCCGGTTAACAGATCACTTGTATGCAGATACGGATGAACTGGTCACTGTCGGGGGCGATGAGTTCGACCGGCTAATGGCGGTCGAAGGGCTACAAATCAACCGGTTCGTCTTTTTTCGCGACCTCGATCTACTACTCTTTATTCTGACGAACCGTCGAATTATCAGCCGACGTCTTTCTGCTTACTCTTTTTTGCAAAACGCTGCTGATCAGCAGCTAACTGATTATACACTGTCTGCCAACGGCATACATTGGCCTGCGTTAGACGCTGACCTGAGTCTCCGGGGATTTCTGATGGAGGAAGTCATGCTGGTCAATGAAAACTACACGGCGGAGTATTTGAAAGGAAAGGTGTAGTTACTTTTCAGCAGAAGCATAAAGGCGGGTGGCAACACGCGTCTTTTTTATTGCGATCCTGAGTCTTTACAAGATGGACCTTTGCACCCTCACATCTCGGAACAGGGATCATCACCATGAACAAACGAGTATACCATAGTATCTAATTCGATATCAATTCTTGAAAACGTAACCGATATAGCTTCTAAGTTCAAGCGTAAATATTTCTTTCTTCTTCTGATTCGGGCATCTTTGAGCAGTTTGAGATATTCGTCCCGCTTCTCCCTCCATCTTTTCCCGTGTGTTTTCTTCCATGACTCGTCGCTGCCAATGAAGGGTTCACTGTGATACAGCGATTCTTCAACTCCTTCAAGTATTCTTGGTGGAAACCTTTTTGCATTTGGCATAGCTTCCACATCAAAGCGTAAGAATTTTCTTCTTAGCATTTGAGCTCTTGCTTCATGTACTCTCAGATACGATTCTTTTCTATGTTCCCACTCGTCGTCATAGCGATTTTTCCAGTATTCATCCGGGGGAAGTTGGGGTTCGTAACAAATGATATCGTGTTCTATCTTACGGATAATTTCGGCACTTAGCGTTATTTCTACCATGTCAGTGAAGGACTTATGTAATAAAGTTGTCTTTGAATCAGTTCTTTAGCCTGTAAATGTAGCAGCGAAACTGGATTTCTGAAGCAGGTTATTTTAGGGACTTGGTCAAGGTTACTGATCACCGCCAGAACATAATCCTCTTTGTATTCATCGGCTTTTCTGTACTCATTTTCAGTAAGCCGGATGTCTCCTGTTTTCGCTCTCACTCCTTTCACTTCCACAAGAAAATACGACTGATTGGCCCTGATTTGGAAGTCGTACCCATCCCCCAGTAACCGGGCATCTTCGATCACACCGCCCTCAAACTCATGTATTGAGTTATAGCTATTCAAAAAATACAGTTCGGCTTCCAGGCCAGTCTCTTGAAGTTTCTTAAACTTTGAACTTGTTATGGGCGACGGTTGAGCAGGGAGACCGGTAAGTTGATATAAATCAGTAAGATACAGTTTCACAGTATTGGCGTACTCGCTCACAATCATGTCGCCAAACAGGCTATCGAGTAAAAGTTTACGGTGTAGGTAGGTATTTCCCTTTTGCCACCAACCGCTTCTGCCGTTGTCAAAAAAGGGATCGAATAAATCTTGTCTATTCTTAATTGTACCCACGGTAGCACCTACCCCAGTTGATATCATGAGCGCGAAAAATTCAGCTTTTGAACGGCAGTCGAACTCGTTGACGAAAGCGTCATCGAATTTGGCTAAACCATAACCTATCATATTGAGCAGGTAATAATTCTGATGCTTACTTCCCATACGTAGTTTGTATAATAGTCAAATATCGGTAACATAACCCGACTTTCTCCCTACTTTCGCGGTAGATTATCCTGCCGTACATGTCTTTTTCTCTGAAATGGGTCGTCCTGCTCCTCCTTGGCTGGCCCGCATTTGCCCTTGCTCAACTTCAGATTTCGCACCCGATGCCGCGCCTTGTGGTGCAGCGCGGAGCCGACGGCAACGGACGGCTCTACCTGTCGGGGCGGCTCACGGGCGCAGTGGACCGCGTAGAAGCTCAACTGACGCCCGTTTCGCCTGGTCAGGGCACCGCTACCGGCTGGCAGACGGTGCAGACCAATCCAACCAACAACCTTTTTCTGGGCTTCGTGACAGGAGGGGGCGGCTGGTACGTGCTC
>JAYTAC010000390.1:0-3768 GCA_043737755.1 Spirosoma sp. | reverse complement strand
CACCGAGCTGCAAATACAGCGCGGCCGTTGGCGCGTCCAGAACAGTGCCCGCGCCGAGGGCCAGGTCGGGGAAGTCACGGGCGCAGAGTCGGCTCAGGTCGGCAAAGCGTTCGTGGGCAAAGTCGCCCCGGTTGGTGAACTCAAACGCCCGGACGCCCGCCCGGTAACACGCGCTTAGTACCCCGGCGCAGACCTCGCCGTCGGGATGATAAAACACCGGAACCAGCGGAATCTGGCGGATGGTCTGGTAAACGGAAAGGCGGGGGATGCGGGCCATAAATCAGTTGCAAGTTAGGCAGTTGGTGGGGTAGTCAATAGACGGCTTTGTCTGCCCTGGTCTGTGTCTTCACAGAACACTCTCGCCAGTTTGCTGATGGTTAGTTGCTATTACAGAGTCAGCGTAAAACCATGCGGTCAAGTGATCTGTGAAGACACAGACCACGGGTAATACTATGCAATAGTCTAAGTCGATTACCCAGCGGTGTTTTCATACAAGAGTACTTTATCCCGATCAATGATTGGCTTTACGTGTTGAGACAGGCCGTTGGCACTAACCAGGTCAACGGGCTTATTTAGCAGCAGGGGCAATTCGCGCTGCATCCGCATGAAACCATAAAAATTGGCTCCGTTGGCGTAGTCCAATTCCACTAAGAGATCAATATCGCTCGTATCGTTCTGCGTGTTGCGGGCGTAGGACCCGAACAGATACGCCCGCACAACGGGTTCATGGCTGAAGTAATCGTGCAGTGTGTTTTTCAGTTGGTCGTACATAAATCACCTACCGTTTCAATTTCCCTGATCCGTCGCCCCGCTCCAGCGTTTCGACCTCGGCGACAGTGGCTAAATTAACGTCGCCGGGGATCGTATGCTTCAGTGCCGAAGCTGCCGTGCCGAACTCGACGGCCCGCTGCGGATCGTTGAACTGGAGCAGTCCGTGAATTAGCCCCGCCATGTACGCATCCCCGGTGCCGATACGGTCGACGATGGGCTGAACGTCGTAAACTCTCGATTTATAAACCGTTTCGCCGTCGAATAGCTTAGCCGATAGCTGGTTGTGCGACGCGCTGACCTGGTTGCGTTTGGTGTCGGTGACGTAGCGGACGCGCGAAAACCGGTCCATCAACGCCCGCCCCGCTTCGGTAAATGTACTGCCCACCACGCCGTAAAGTTCGGAAAACAACGCCTTGCTGCCCAGCACGAGCGTGCAGCCTGCCGTCAGCGCGGGCATAATCTCCTGCGGACTGCGGCCGTATTGCCACAGGTTGCTGCGGTAGACGATGTCGCCCGAAACGGGAATGCCCAGCCGGTTGGCCGTTTCAATACCCGCCAACAGACAGTCGGCGGCCCCCTGCGACAGCGCGGGCGTGATGCCCGTCCAGTGAAACCAGTCTGCCGGTGTTCCCGACGGTCCTCCGCCCAGAATCGTTTCCCAGTCGATTTCGTCGGGTTTGATGCGCGAGAACGCCGAATCGACGCGGTCGTAGATGATCTGACTGGCCCGGCTTCCGGCTCCCGTTTCCAGAAAGTAAAGGCCCATGCGCCCGTCGCCAAACCGCACCGATTGCGTGTCGACGCCGTGCCGGCGTAGGTAACCCGCTGCTGCCCGGCCAACGGCATTGTCCGGAAAACGGGTGACGTGCGTGGCCGACAGCCCAAACTGCGCCATAGACACGGCGACGTTGGCTTCGGTGCCGCCGAAGTGCATGGTGAGGGTGCTGGCTTGCGAAAACCGGTCGACACCCGGCGGACTGAGCCGCAGCATGACCTCGCCGAAGGTGATGATTCTCATGCGGGGTCAGGCGACGGGTTCTCTGAATAACTGCTCCGTTTTAATCGGTTCTAATTTGGGCAGAATCAGGTGGATGATGGCCAGCGCAATCAGATACGCGCAACTGGCGATGATGAACATGGGCAGATACCCGAACGCCGTAATGATCCGCCCGGCCAACAGTGCGAGCAAAATGCCGCCCACCGCCCCAAACATACCGCCGATGCCCGTTACCGATGCCACTACGTTTTTGGGGAACAGATCCGACGCGAAGGTGTACATGTTGGCCGACCAGCCCTGGTGCGCGGCCGTGGCTAACGCAATCAGCGCAATGGCCACCGTTAGGCTGCTGGTTTGGGCAGCAAAGAAGATGGGCACCACGCACAGCGCACAAATGAGCATGGTGGTTTTGCGGGCGCGGTTGGCCGACCAGCCCCGGTTCATGAACTGCGTAGTGAGCCAGCCGAAAAAGACGCTGCCCGCATCGGAGACGACGTAAATAATCAGGAACGGAATGCCGAAACTGGAGAGGTTGAGTTTCTGGTCGAGGGCGTCGTTGGAGTTGAAAAAGTCGGGGAGCCAAGCCATGTAAAACCACCAGATGGGATCGGCCATGAACTTGCCCACTGCAAACGCCCACGTCTGTTTGTAGCCCAGCAACTGAACCCACGAGATTTTCAGGGGCAATGCGCCCTCATCATCGCTCTGGATGTAGGCTAACTCGTCGGGCGACAGTTTGGGGTTTTGCTCGGGTTTGCTGTAGGTAAACCACCACAGTGCCAGCAGCCCGAATCCCAGTACGCCGGTCAATAAAAACGACGCCCGCCAGCCAAACTGAAGAATCAGATACGGCACGGCGATGGCCGTCAGAATGATGCCCACGTTGGCCCCGGCGTTGAAGAGACCGTTGGCGAAGGACCGCTCGCGCCGGGGAAACCACTCGGACACTGTTTTGATGGACGAGGGGAAGTTGGCCGCTTCGCCCAGACCCAGCAACGCCCGCGCCCACCGCAGCCCGGCAATGTTACTCACAAACGCCGTCAGCATCCCGGCGATGCTCCATACGACGATGCCGATGGAGAAGCCCCGTTTGGTGCCGATGCGGTCGATGAGCCAGCCCGCAATCAGGAAACCGATGGCATAGGCGAATTTAAAGGCCGCATCCACGTCGCCGTAGAGTATCTTGAAACGGTCGGTAGCCTCCTTCGTTAGGGTAGCGTCGGGGGCCAGATCGAGCATTTCCTTGCGGAATACCTCGTCGGTCATCGTGAACGACAGGACTTGCCGGTCCACATAATTGATGGTCGTGGCAATGAACAGCAGCGCAACGATGCGCCACCGAAAGCGGCCGGATGTGGTGGTTGTTTGCAAAACAGAACGGGCTTAGTTGGGGAGAAAAGCAGGAGTATCCGCCTTTTTACCTGAAAACACGGCCACCGATTGGCCAACTCACTGACTGTACACACTATGCTTGAACAAACCTGGCGATGGTTCGGCGATTCGCCCGCCAAAGACCCCGTATCGCTTGCCGATGTTAAACAGGCCGGGGCAACCGGCGTCGTGACGGCCCTTCACCACATTGAGAACGGGGCCGTGTGGCCATTGGCCGAAATCATCACCCGCAAAACCCAGATCGAACAAATGGGCCTGTCGTGGTCGGTGGTGGAGAGTATTCCCGTGCCCGAAACCATCAAAACCCGCACGGGCGATTACCGGCAGCACATCGAAAACTACAAAGAATGCATCGTCAATCTGGCCCAGGCGGGTATCGACACGGTCTGTTACAATTTCATGCCCGTCCTCGACTGGACCCGCACCGACCTCGACTTTCCCATGCCCGACGGCTCCACCGGCCTGCGCTTCGACGCGACCGAGTTTGCCGCTTTTGAATTATACATCCTTCGGCGGCCCGGTGCGGAATACCTGTACCGCGACGAGCAGAAACGCCGGGCGCGAACCCAACTCGACGCCATGACCGACGCGCAGGTGAAACGCCTGAC
>JAYTAC010000389.1:0-3772 GCA_043737755.1 Spirosoma sp. | reverse complement strand
TCGTGGATTGAGACCAACGGCAAACCCCTCATCATTGCCGGTCCGTGCAGTGCCGAAACCGAAGAACAGTTGGTTCAAACGGCCCGCCAGCTGAAGGCACTGGGTGCGGTTCATGCCATCCGGGCGGGTGTCTGGAAGCCGCGCACCCGGCCCGGCAGTTTCGAGGGGATGGGCGAAGCCGCGCTGCCGTGGATTCAGCGGGCCAAAGCCGAAACGGGACTGCCGTTTGCGGTGGAAGTAGCCACGCCCGAACACATCGAACTGGCCCTGAAATACGGCGTCGACATTCTGTGGATCGGTGCCCGCACGACCGTCAACCCGTTCAACGTGCAGGAAATTGCCGATGCGCTGCGCGGTGTCGATGTGCCGGTACTGGTCAAGAATCCCGTTAACCCCGATCTGGCCCTGTGGGTCGGTGCGTTTGAGCGGATAGCCGGGGCTGGCATCACCAAATTGGGAGCCATTCACCGGGGGTTTGCCACGGGCGAAGCGAGTAAGTACCGCAACGTACCGATGTGGCAGATGGCCATTGAACTGAAGTCGATCTTCCCGCAACTGCCAATCATCGGCGACCCGAGCCACATGGCGGGCAAACGGGCGTACTTGAATGAACTGTCGCAGATGGCGATGGACCTCAACTACGACGGTCTGATCGTGGAGTCGCACATCGACCCCGATACTGCGTGGAGCGACGCGGCCCAGCAATTGACGCCAACAGCTTTCGGCGAGATGCTCGATCAGCTACAAATCCGGCAGGTCGAATCCGAAAACATCGAATTTCAGAGCGTGACTGATCAGGCCCGGCGCAACATCGACAACGTGGACCGGCAGATCGTGGAAATGCTGGCCGCCCGGATGGCCCTCGTGGAGCGGTTAGCCGAGCACAAGCGCGACAACAACGTGACGCTGTTTCAGCCCGAACGCTGGAAGGAGATCCTGAAAACCCGTACCGAACTGGGTCAGAAACTGAATCTGTACCCCGAATTGGTGGAAGAAATTTACAAGATCATCCACATGGAGTCGATTCGGAAGCAGACCGAGATTATGAACAGCACGACGGCGTAAGATATTTGGTCAACAAGAGAGGGGGAAGGAGAGACCATCAAATTGGTCTCTCCTTCCCCCTCTCTTGTTGACGGCTATTTCAACTTCACCGTCAGCGTCGAGCGGTTGTACCCGGCGAAGCAGCCCAACGCACCCTGAATATTACTCGGAACCGGCACTGGTTCGGCAAACGGGTTACCTGATACCTCGGACTGCCGGGCAATAGCATCCTGGTACTGATGATAAAACTGATCGGTGCTGAACAGGTTCACCGTGACCGTTGCGGCTTTGTACTGACTGACAAAGTTAAAATTTGGTACAGAGACATTGCTGGAGTAATAAATGCCGAAAAAAGCACGGTCAGAGATCATTGTCCCACCATCGGTGTTTCGGTCAGTCAACAAACCACCGCTATTGTCATCAAAATACAGCGTGTTGAATTGCTCACGTGGTTGATTGGCCGGTGTATTCGGACAATTTTGACACACTGGCGTGTATCGAAACAAACCCGAAACCTGATAGAAATTAGCCTGATTAGCCAGGTCCTGCCAGCGAGAACGGATAAAATAACGCTTGACCTGACGACCAAACTGGTTCTCAATCAATGAATCGAACGCCACGCTGACTGTTGCAACCGGCTCCGGCACGGTGCAACTCGCTTCGGCCCGTTCACCAGCGGAGGTCTGAACGGCAATCGAATACGTGCGGCCCGCCAAAACGGGTAACTGACTGATAGCCGCCCGGTAATAACCCAGCCGGACATCGTAGCGCAGCGTTGCCGTCCGCCCACCTTCCGACAGCGTCACCGTTGCATCGGGCACGTTGACTGCCGTGTTTGACGAACCCGTACTCGTACTCTCGGTCAGAATCGGCTGCGACCGGGTTACCTTGACGGCTAACACGGTATCCTGCGGGGATAAAAAGCACGTCACGACTAACTTGGCAGCTTCCCGGTTCAGCCGGTCAGGATTCACCTCCTGACGCAGACTGTCACAGCTTGTCAATGAGAAGAACAAGCAACTCGTGATGAATAGATAAAACGACTTCTTCATGGTAGTCGGGCGGATCAGAATTTGAAGTTATAGCTAAACGCGGGCACGACGGGGAAAACTGAATACCGGAACAGTCCCGTCCGCTGTGGTTTATTTTGTCCTTGATACACGGATTCGATTTGGTAGAAAAACGGGTTTCGGCGGTTGTAGGCGTTGTACAAACTGAACTCCCACGTTCGTTCGTGATGCTTCTTCTGTTTGTGAAATTGAATCCCCACGTCGAACCGATGGTACGGTTCGGCCCGGAACGTGTTCTTTTGCGTACCGTAATCCTCAGCGTTGCCGCGCTGCTGAAACACGTTCTGAATCAGGCCGCTGTTGGAAAAAGACGCTACGCTGCTCGGCTGATACGTGCTGTACCGGCCAACGGGCACCGTCAGGGCGTTTCCGGTGCCGTAGACCCACGTGCCGGAAAGCGTGATGCGCTTGCTCAGCTCGTAAATACCGACCACCGAAACGTCGTGCCGCCGGTCGTAGCGGGGATAAAACGGGCGGCCACCGTTGAGTTCGGCAAACTGCCACTGCGTCCACGAGAGCGTGTATCCCGTCCAGCCCGAGAACCGCCCGGCTTTCTTTTGCAACAAAAACTCCGCCCCGTAGGACCAGCCCCGGCCCGCCGTCACGTTGTCTTCCCAGCGGACGTTTTCGGCTGAAGTAGGGTCTTCGATGAGCAGAAAACTGGCTCCCTCTTTGTAATTGATGATGTTGCTCATCGTTTTATGATACCCCTCAACGGTCAGCGCGAAGCCCCGTGGAAAGTCTTTGGCAACCCCAATGGCCACCTGCTGCGACTGCTGAGGCTTGACGCGGTCAGTCGTGGGCACCCACAGATCAGTTGGGAGGCCGATGCCGGTGTTCGAGAGCAGATGTACGTACTGATTCATCAGCGCGTACGACGCTTTCACCGATAAATCCGGCCGGAGCGTGTAGGCCGCCGACAGCCGGGGTTCGGGCCGGACGTAGGCTACGGCCTTCTGCTGAAAATAACTCAGCCGCAGCCCGCCGTTGATTCGCCAGCGGTTAGTTGGTCGCCAGGTGTCTTCGGCGTAAACGCCCGACTCCAGCACGTCGATGTTCTCGGCGTTGAGACTGAGTTGGTTGATGTCCGCGTTTTTCAGCACAACTGCGCTGGGCGTGAATCGGTGGTAGATGCTTTGCCCACCGAACCGCAGCGAATGCGTTGGGCTGGGGTAAAAATCCAGATCGTATTTGAGCGAGAAGTCCCGGATGCCGGAGTTGTAACGGAGCGAGAAATTATCTTCGCCCCGGCTGTTTTTCTCGTCCGACGAAATCTGGAATCTGTAGTTGCTGTAGATCAGCGACAAGTTCGAGAACAGTTTTTGGCTGAAGAGGTGATTCCAGCGCAGCGTGCCGGTCGCGTTGCCCCAACTCAGGCCAACGTCGGTATTTTCGCCGGTGTCGCGGGCGTAAAAGCGGTCGCGGCCAAAATAGCCGCTCAGGTAGACTTTGTCTTTGGGACTGAGATCATAGTTGGCTTTGGCGTTCAGGTCATAGAAATAATAACCGGCATTGGTTTCACCGTTGGTCTGGGTTTTGATGAGCGGAGCCGCCAGCACGTCGATGTACGTCCGGCGACCCGACACCAAGAAACTGCCCGTGCGCTGACCCGTCGTTTTGCTCTTCGTCAGTGGACCTTCGAGCACCAACCGCGACGC
>JAYTAC010000388.1:0-1409 GCA_043737755.1 Spirosoma sp. | reverse complement strand
TTCCATGCGCCGGAGTCGCACGAACTCGGCGGGGCGCACGATGAGCGGCACCTGCTCGGTGGTGACGTTCTGCGTATCGAGTCCGTAGGCCCGTTCGTCGGCTAAGCTGACCCGCTTGAGGCTGAAATAATTACTCATCACGAATGAATCGACCGATCCGAGTTCGTTTTCATACGACAGAAAGCGGTTGATAACGATGAACCGGAAATCGCCGATGAAATTGGGATGCGTTCCCAACGGCTTGTATTTGGGGTTCAGCGTAATCTCGTGGCAGCGCACCATCTCCTCCACCACCTTCCGAAACATCAGATTGATGCGCGGCTGAACCCGGAAACCCAGCCGGAACGTGATCCTGACCACTTCTTCCGGCTCCAGAATATCGACCGAATACTCGGTGGTAAACGGATCATCGACCAATTCGACGTGGATGAGCCAGTACACGTCGGCGCGTTTCGGCTGCCCTTCCAGAATCGAGTCGACAATGTGTTCTTCAACCTGTTTTGGGTTATCCGACGAAGTCAGGTACACTAAGTTGGTGGCGTATTTGGGAATGCTCTCGTCGTTGCTTAACTGCTTCAGCATCGGCAGGTGATCCCGCAGGCTGACGTATTGAGTGATCCTGCGTTTGATGCGACTGCCGTAGTACCAGACCAGCATCACGGCCATCATCACGGCCCCCAGCAGCAGCGATACCCAGCCGCCGTTGGTGAACTTGCGCAGGTTGGCTATCAAAAAACTGCCTTCGATAAACAAATAAACGACGAGTAACAAGCCCACAATCAGCACGTTGACATGTCTGGAATACAGGTACATGGCCAGCAGCACGGTGGTCATGAGCATCGTCAGGTTGACCGACAGCCCGAAGGCGGCCTCCATATTTTTCGATTCGCGGAAGTACAGCACGACCCCGAAACAGCCCGCCATCAACAGCCAGTTGAAGGCGGGAATATACACCTGCCCGCGCATATTGGATGGGAACACGATCCGCATCTTGGGCAGCAGCGTCAGCCGGAGTGCTTCCGAGACCAAGGTAAATGTGCCGCTGATGAGGGCCTGACTGGCAATGATGGTGGCTAATGTGGCGATACCGATGCTTGGCAACAGAAACCAGCCGGGCA
Source organism: Spirosoma sp. (assembly GCA_043737755.1). Classification (GTDB taxonomy): domain Bacteria; phylum Bacteroidota; class Bacteroidia; order Cytophagales; family Spirosomataceae; genus Spirosoma. The sequence continues at coordinate 291 of JAYTAC010000388.1, read as the reverse complement.
CTAAGCCAAAAAACGGATTCTGATTGCCCAGCGGTTTGCCGAGGTGACCCAGCAGCCACGCAGCCTGCCCTAAGTAGCAGAGCATCAGGCAGATTTTTACGTACACCCACGATACCTGCACATTCTTCCGACCCACGTGACCCATGTCGGAATACAGGGCTTCGGCTCCGGTCGAGCACAGAAATACGCCCCCCAGCAGCCAGAAACCCTCGGGGTAATTGATGATCATGTCGTAGGCGTAGTAGGGGTTCAGGGCGCGAACCACCGCCGGATTCTGCACGATTTGCGCGC
>JAYTAC010000387.1:0-1410 GCA_043737755.1 Spirosoma sp. | reverse complement strand
GCTCAAACTCGATCAATGGCAGGAACCCTTCGCCCCGCACTTCAAACAAGGCCGGGATGCCGGTGCCGTTTACCCGCAGCGGCATGGTGCGGATGGTGCGGATATTGGGCGTGATATCGTCGCCCCGGACCCCGTCGCCCCGCGTGGTTCCCTGCACCAGCACCCCGTTTTCGTAGGTCATGCTCAGGGCTACACCATCGAATTTCAGTTCGCAGACGTACTCGAAAGGTTCGTCGCGCAGGCCCCGGCGGACGCGGTTGTCGAACTCCACGAGGTCTTCTTCGGAATAGGTATTGCCCAGCGACAGCATCGGAAACCGGTGGTAGACGGTGGCGAATCCGTTGCTGACGGTGCCCCCCACGCGGGCCGTCGGCGAGTCGGGGCGGGCGAACTGAGGGTATTGTTTTTCCAGATCGGCCAGTTCCCGAAGCAGTTGATCGAAGGTGAAATCGTCTACTTCAGAAACGCTGTTCTGGTAATACTGATCGTTGTACCGGTTCAGGCGGTCGGTCAGTTCGGCAATTCGTTGCTGAGACATTGTTCAGTTATCAGTTGTCAGTGACCAGTTATCAGTGACCAGTTGCTGCAAGCAATGCGATAGCTGATAACTGCTTACTGGTCACTGAACCCGCAATATTGGGTTTGTTTCTTCATTCAACCAAAAAAAGGTATTTTTACAAGCTAAAGAAAACAGGTTCCCAACAGTTGGTCTTACGGCTGTCTTTTTCTGAACACCCGCCATACAATCGCTCAAAACAGTCGCTGACCGTCTGAAATCGCCTTTGCAACCCATCAACTGACAACCATGCTCGTATCGAACCGCACCGGCGAACCGGCTGGCCCGGTCCTGATTGCCCCGTCACTCCTCGCGGCCAACTTCGCCAACCTACAGCGGGACCTCGAATTGGTCAACCACAGCGAAGCCGATTACCTGCACTTCGACGTGATGGACGGCGTATTCGTGCCCAATATCTCATTCGGTTTTCCTCTGCTGGAAGCGGCCCGGACGCACTGCCGGAAACCCATCGACGTCCACCTGATGATCACGCAGCCCGACCGCTACCTCGACGCCTTTGCCGACGGGGGTGCGGCCGTTATCCACGTCCACCTGGAAGCCTGCCCGCACCTGCACCGAACCCTGACGCGCATCCGCGAGTTAGGATGCCGGGCGGGAGTGGCCCTTAACCCGCACACGCCCGTTGCCGGGCTGGCCGACGTGCTGGACCAGGTCGACGTGGTGCTGCTGCTGTCGGTCAATCCGGGTTTCGGCGGACAGTCGTTCATTCCGCACACGCTTCACAAAGTAGCGACGTTAAAACAAATGCTGATCGCCAACCAATCCGCAGCCCTGATTGAAGTGGACGGGGGCGTCGGCCCGAGCAACGCGTCGGCCCTGATTAGTGCCGGAGC
>JAYTAC010000386.1:0-1410 GCA_043737755.1 Spirosoma sp. | reverse complement strand
AGCGAACGATGTCGGCCACGTTCCCCGAACTCGATCTGCACATAACGGGAAAGGTGGAGTTTTTCATCGCCAGAGGGAAGCAACGCCCCCGGCAACCGTACTTCTTCCTGCACGAGTATAAGCAGGAAAGACGGCGCGAAACCGACCCGCTGGGCCAACTCCTGATTGCGATGATTGCGGCTCAGGCAATCAACGAGATAAAAATGCCGCTCTACGGCTGTTACGTCATTGGCCGCAACTGGTTTTTTGTGATCGTCAACGAACACGAGTACTCCGTCAGTTTGGCGTACGACGCTACCAAACCCGAACTCTATTCGATCTACGCCATCGTGTCAGCGGCCCCGTCGCTGATCAAGCCGTATCTCTAAGTTGGTGTGTATACGTGTTTAAGTATGTAGGTGTTTGAGTTGTGCTGATGACCAACTACTTAAACACTCGTCCAGCGTCCCGCTAAAAACATAAGTATAAGAAAGCCCGACTACGTGAGTAGCCGGGCTTTTCAAAAACAAGTCGCATTCGGGCTTATTCCTTCACTAACTTCTGAATTATGCGCTGCCCCTCGAAGCTCACTTCCACCGCATACAAGCCCGTAGCTAATGAGCCGACCCGTAATACCCGCTCGTTTTGACCCGCAACGCCCTTGTACGTGTGCTGCTGCTGGACCCGTCCCTGTAAATCCAGCAAACGAACCTGTGCGCTGCCCGCTTGGTTGAGCAGGAACGTTACGGTGACCTCATCCTGAGCCGGGTTGGGCCGGATACGCACCAAAGCGACTGTCTCCGGCGTTGGCTCGGTTTCTGCACCCACGCGAGCACCGTTGGTGGAGAAGAAAACGGCTCCGTCGGGAGTGTTGCCCTGCTGATAACCCGATGGGGGCGATATGCCGCCCGGAAAGGCCAGACCATACCAGCCCGTGTCGCCCGTATTCAGGCAGGGGCGGTACTGATCGGCATCACCGTTTTTGGTAAAGTTGTCCCAGAAGTTATCGCCCCGTGGAAAGTACTTGTCGTTCGATGAACCCGGAATGTGCGTTACCAACGTCCGCTTGTTATTGGAAAACTGGCGAATCTGCACGTTCAGACCGTTCCACGTACCAACCTGACGCGGATTACTGAAATCACAGGGGTTAGGCGGTGGGGGGCTGCCATTTTGGTAAAAGAAAACGGCTCCGTCCTGCTCAGTGCCCTGCTGATAACCCGATGGAGGTGTCAACCCGCCCGGTATGACCAGACCACCGTAGCCCGTACTGCCCGCGTTCAGGCATCCTTGCAGACCTGCTGCGTTGGGGTCTAAGCTGAAACTTCCCCAGAAGTTGCATCTCCCTGAAATAGCTTGACACTAATCGTGCAAAGCTATGACTGTAAGCAGTTTTATTGATCTCAAGAAAAAGTACAAAACGGGTGCCTTTCG
>JAYTAC010000385.1:0-1411 GCA_043737755.1 Spirosoma sp. | reverse complement strand
TTCTGACAACGTGGCTGCTGACCGGCCTGCTGACCGTGGCCGCTGCTACCGGCTCGAACGCTCAAACGACGACTACCACTCCGGCAACGGCTCCTGCTGCCGACTCCGCTAACCTGACTGCCTACACCGGGGCTTACACGTTTGAGTCGGGCAGCCCGGTCAATACATTCGCCGTCACCGCCGAAAAAGGAGACTTGTATGGCGAAGCTGATAACCTCGGGAAAAACAAACTTCTCAAGCAAGACAAAGCCGATACGTATCAGTCGACGAGTTCCTACGGCTCGATCATCACTTTCGGGCGGGATGCCACCAAAGCCGTAACGGGCCTGGTATTGTCGGCGCGGGGAACAACCATATCAGCAAAAAAGGACAAACCGTAACCGGTCTCCTTGAAAAGTGGTTAATGAAGTGTGAATCGCAGGGTTCATTCTTCATTAACCACTTTTTGCGTTAAAAACAGTACTCAACGATGAAAACGAAACTCATTTCAGCCATTGCGCTGGTCACGGCATTGGTTGCCTGTAGCCAGAAAAAAGAGGAAAGTCAGACGGGTTCCGACGAGAATCAGACCGGTTCTACGGTCAAAACCACGGCTGTTGCTCTGAACTTACCGGCTCCCTACGTCACCAAGTCGGTTAAAAATTACAGCAAGGTTGTTGGCTGGGCCGATGGCAAAACACCCACCGCCCCGGCTGGCTTCGTGGTCACCGAATATGCCCGCGACCTCAACAGTCCCCGCTGGATGTACGTGGCTCCCAACGGCGACGTGTTCGTGGCCGAATCGAACACGGAGAAGAAGGACGTCAAGAAGAAAATGGAGGCTGTCGCGTCGGGCCAGAGCAAATCGCAGCCTTCGGGCGAAAGTGCCAACCGGATTACGCTCCTGCGCGACGCCAACAAAGACGGTAAACCGGAACTGCGCCAAACGTTTATCACGGGACTCAACCAACCCTTCGGGATGCTGGTTATCGGCAATAGTTTTTACGCGGCCAATACCGACGCGCTGCTCCGGTTTCCCTACCAGCCCGGCCAGACAACGATGACCGGCGCAGGCGAATCCACCGCACCGGCGGACCGGCGGGGAAAGAAAATCCTGAACCTGCCCGCCGGGGGCTACAACAACCACTGGACGCGCAACCTGCTGGCCAGTCCCGACGGCAAAAAAATCTACATCTCGGTCGGGTCGGGCAGCAACGTCGGCGAAAACGGCATGGAACACGAAGTACGCCGGGCCAACATCCTCGAAATCAACCCCGACGGCACCGGCGAACGCGTGTATGCCAGCGGACTGCGGAACCCCGTCGGCATGGACTGGCAACCCACGTCGACCGGCAAACCGGTGCTGTTTGCGGCTGTCAACGAGCGCGACGAACTGGGCGATGATCTGGTGCCCGATTACCTGACGAGCGTG
>JAYTAC010000384.1:0-3797 GCA_043737755.1 Spirosoma sp. | reverse complement strand
TGGCCCTCGAAAAGTATGACGCAGCCGTGCAGGAATTTAACCGGGGCGAAAAAAACCGGCAGCTTGTCAACTACCATGAGCGGGTCAGGCAGTTGACCTACGAAAAACTGATGGCCGACCGCCAACACGCCCTCGACCGGAAAAACAGTCTGATCGTAGCCCTGATCATCGGCTGTCTGCTGCTGGCGGTGGCGGCTGCGCTGCTGGTACTGTACTGGCGGAAGCGCAAGATGCTGGAGTCGGAGAAGCTCACCCGGCTCGAATTAGCCACCGAATGGAACGCTCTGAAAAGCCGAATTTTGGTCCAGCAGGAAGAACGGAGCCGTATTTCGCAGGAGCTCCACGATGAACTGGGCACGGCACTGACATCGATTTCGCTCGCCAGCGAACTGCTCAAACAAAACCAGTCGACCAACTCAGCCGAGGTGCAGATCATTGCCCGTGCATCGTCGGAGATGACCACCCGCATGAACGAGATCGTCTGGAGTCTCAACGTCAACAATGATAACCTGCAAAGTTTGGTCGCCTACATCAGAAAGTTCTGCGCCGACTTTCTGGGCGAAGCCGGTATCCAGATGGTCTTCACCGAGACCATCACCGAGCCGGAGCGCGAACTGAAAGGCATCATCCGCCGGAATGTCTACCAATCGGTGAAGGAAGCCGTTCATAACGTGGTGAAACACGCCGAAGCCTCGCGGGTCGAGTTGGCCATTGCCACCGTCGAAAACGAACTGCACATCCTGATCCGCGACAACGGCAAGGGCATGAGCGGGGAGCCTGCCCGGCTCTGGAGCAACGGTCTGCGGAACATGCGCAAGAACATCGAAGCGGTAAAGGGCCAAATCACGTGGCGGACCAACAACGGCACCGAGGTCAGCATTCAGGCTCCCATGAGTGCCTAAACGAATTGTCAACATGATCTCCGTTTTTATCGTCGAGGACAACCCCGACATCCAGTTGCTGCTGCAAACGATTGTGTGCCGCGACGACGAATACGCGTGTGTGGGTGTTGTGGCAACCGGCACCGAAGCACTCCGGCGGATTCCCGAGCTGCTGCCCGACGTAGTACTGATGGATATTGGCCTGCCCGACCTCAGCGGCATCGACTGCGTTCGGAAGCTGAAACCACTCTGCCCGAACGTCGAATTCATTATGTGTACGATTTACGACGAAGATGAAACCGTATTTCAATCCCTCGAAGCGGGAGCGAACTCGTATATCCTCAAAAAAAGCAATCCCGAACTGCTGCTCATGGCGATTCGGGAAGTTCACGAAGGCGGATCGCCCATGAGCAGCGACATTGCCCGTAAAATCGTGACCCGGCTCCAGCGCAATGGGCAGGTCCGCGCCGACTACCACATCACCCCCCGCGAGGTAGACGTGCTGACCATGCTCTCCAAGGGCCTGACCTACGCCGAAGTAGCCGACGGACTGTTCATCAGCGTCAAAACCCTGAAAAAACACATCTACAACATCTACGAAAAACTTCACGTCGACAACAAAGTCGAAGCCCTCAACAAATTTTTTGGAAAATATTGACGTGCGTGGAGTGAGACAACCCGTGAAGCCAGCCGCAAAATATTGCGGCTCTACATAGCTACCCGGCCTGTTCGACGGTGTTGCCCTTGCGGGAATTGCAGTGTTGGCACATGGGCTGGTAGTTCGCTAATGAACTCTCGCCCCCTTTTGATCTGGGCAGGATATGGTCGATGGTCATGAGCACGAAAGCCGCCGTGTACAGATCAACGTGATAGCCGTTTCCCGAATCGACGGAGGCCAGCAGGTACACGCCCTCCACACCACAACGCACGCAGGACGTCCCCTTTTTGGCGAACACCTGCAACCGGCGGTGCTTTCCATACTTCGTGCGCAGGAGGTTGAGATCTAATTTTCCGAGAACCCGATTCCCGTTCAGGGTGTGTGGCAAATTCATAATACGGGCATTCGATAATGTGTCTGTTTCCGCTCAAACAAGCTTCGTCGACGCTCCGTTCAGCCTGTTTTCACGAAACAGGACCGATTTCGGGAGGGTCAGTACCGCCAGCTTTTCAGGTCGGCTCCGCTGGGCGCGGACACCTCGATGCGCTTCAGGATTTTGTCGACGTACATGGTGTTGTAACGCAGGCGGCTGATGTAGTTGGGCTGCGTGGGATCGCCATTCCAGCAGTGCTCAGCGCGGTCGCCGTAGGTAACCTCACTGTTGGCGACCGGGTTTTGAACGCCCTTCAGAAAGTCTTCCATCAGATACACCGCGTTGTTGAGGTAGTAATTGTCCATGTCGCCACAGTAGAGATGAATTTTACCGGTCACCTTGGGGCCGAGGGTTCTCCAGTCGCGCCGGAGAATGTGCAGCAGGTCATAGTGGTCGCGCCAGTAACCGGCCACGGTGGTGTCGATTTCGCCGGTCAGCTTGTTCCAGATTCGTTTGGGGTAGCCATCCGATCCGGCGGGCGAATAAACGGCTTCCCAGATGTCGAACTGATCGCCGGAGCGGCTGTGGGTGCCGAGGGCTAACTCGCGGTGGTTGGTTTCTTCGAGGGTCACTTTCACCTGCCCGAGGTAGTTGCGCTGACCGGGCCTGGGCGTCCGCCGGAACGGTCCTTCGCTGTAATACGCGTTTTTATCTTTGTAGAGATTGAACACCGTGTAGGCATCGAACGCAATCGGGTCGGGGCAGGCGGCAAAGCAGCCGTTGAACTCGTCGGGGTAGAACACCTGCGCGGCCAGAGCTTCCCAGCCGCCCGTGCTGCCGCCATACGTAAACCGCGCCCAGCCCTGCCCGATACCCCGAAACTGCCGTTCGATTTCGGGCAGCAGTTCGTACATGATGGCGTCGCCGTAGGGGCCGAGGTTTTCGGAATTCACGGCATACGAATCGTCATAATACGGGTTGGCGTGCTGAATCTCCACGATCAGCATCCGGGGGAAGTCCTTGCTTGTCCATTTCTGGTAGAAGTCATACGCTTCCTGCGCTACTATTTTTTTGTAGCCGTAGAGTTTGAACCGCTCGATGTAGTCGGTCGTGTCCATGCTGGCAGGCGGGGGTGTCTCGCTGAAGCCGTCGAAATCGGCCGGGAAGTGACCGTGGTTGATGCAAATAGGGTAGCGGGCCTCCGGGTGTTCGGCGAATCCGGCGGGCAGCAGCACGTTTGCGCCGAGGTACATGGGCCGACCCCAGAACTCGGTCAGGCGTCTGCTCTGGATTTTGATGTGTTTGATGAACTTGGTGTCGTTCGGTTCCGTGATCGGCGGGTTCACCTGATCCATTACCACCACGAATGACTGGTTGGCCCCGGCCCGGAGCGTAATTTTCTGCGGCTTGCTGAACAGGTTACCGGGTGCCGTACGCCAGTTTTGCCCTTCGCCCCGGTCCATCGGCAGCTTAATGGTGCGCCGGGTTCCATTGGGGCCGTTTTTCACCCGAAACGTTTCGTATTTATGCAGCACCGCCTGCACAAAGTAATCGCCGGGCGGCAAATCGCGCAGGCTCCGTTTGGGATAGCCGAACGCGCTGGCATCGACCACAACCGGCTGACCGGATTTCAGCCCATCAATGTCGACGCCCGTTACCTGCGCTGTTTCGACCGCATCGCTAACCTGCTGACGCGGTTCGATTTTGTCCGTTTTAGCCAGTATGAGCAGAACCCGCCCGTCGAGCGCAGTGCTGCTTCGCGAAACGGGAAATGAGATGGAGAATATAACAGGACTCGCCGGGGTAACGGGGCGGTTTGGCTGGGCAACCGCACAGAGCGGAATAGCAAGCAGGCACAGAAGCAGCAGTCGGGTCATGGGTGGTG
>JAYTAC010000383.1:0-3804 GCA_043737755.1 Spirosoma sp. | reverse complement strand
GCCTGACGGTGCTGCGCGAAATTGTCCGCAAATTACCGCAGTACGACTACGTGTATCTCGGTGACAATGCCCGGACGCCCTACGGTACACGCTCCTTCGAGACGGTCTATCAGTACACACTCGAATGCGTCCGGCACCTGTTCGACCGGGGGTGCGGGTTGGTGGTTTTGGCTTGCAACACGGCGTCTGCCAAAGCTCTGCGCAACATTCAGCAACTCGATCTGCCAACGCTTGCTCCTGACAAGCGGGTTTTGGGTGTGATTCGGCCTACGACGGAGGTGATCGGGAGGTATTCAAAAACTGGACAGGTCGGGATATTGGCCACGCCGGGTACAGTTATGTCGGGGTCGTACGTGGTGGAGATCGGGAAGTTTTTCCCGGACCTGCGCGTGTTTCAGGAAGCCTGCCCGATGTGGGTGCCGCTGGTCGAGAACGGCGAGCATGGCAGTGATGGGGCCGACTATTTCGTGAAGCAACACCTCGACCGGTTATTGGTTCAATCGCCCGATATTGACACGCTGCTGCTGGCTTGCACGCATTACCCGTTGCTGCTCGACAAAATCCGACAATACGCCCCCTCCGGTATCACGATTCTGAGTCAGGGCGGCATCGTGGCCGACAGCTTAGCCAATTACTTGATCCGGCACCCCGAATTGGAAGCGCAATGCAGTCGGTACCGCGGGCGAATGTTCCTGACGACGGACTCGACGGAGGATTTCGACCGGCAGGCAATGGTGTTTTACGGCGAACCCGTCCGGTCGGTGCACTTAGCGTTGTGAGCCGTCACGTATTGGGCCGTGATCCTCAAACGCTCATACTACCGCACGGTTCAGGTATTCTACCAACGGCTGTAAACCGCCAAACGTATCCAGCACCTGTTTGACCAGATCGGATTTGGTAAGCGCGGTGTCGGGTAATGTACGCGAGGCCGTAAAACTCTTTAGTTTCAAGTGTTCGATGGCTGGGTTGGCGGCATCGTAGCCTTTGGGAGGTCGCTGAAGACTCTCCTCGCGGCTCAGCCCGCCAACATATTTTGTGAAAGCAGGTTGCGCCAATAGTTGCTCAAGATCGCTCAGGTTATAGTCAATTTCCTGCCGAATAGTGGACAGCACGGCTGCATCGGGCATGTACAGACCACCTGCTGCGAAACTGCCGCCCGGTTTCAAGTTGAAATAATAGCCTGCTGAGTTCAGTTTTTTGCTGCCTTTGTTGAACCAGGCCCCGAAGTTGCTTTTGTAGGGTGTTTTATCGGGGCCGAAACGCACGTCCCGGTTGATGCGAAAAATACAGTTTTTAGCCTGTAACGGCGTTTCGGCAATGGCCGGGTCGATGACGCTCAGCCCCTCGATCAGTCGCGAAACGAACCCGATGAAATCGTTTTTGGCAGCTTCGTAGGCGGACCGGTTAGCGTCAAACCACGGCTTGTTGTTATTAGCATTCAGATCGGTCAGAAAGGCGAGGGTGGCGGACTGGAGCATAGCGAATAAGGTGAGTTGGCGGGTTAAAAGTACGTATTTTGATCGGTGGCTGCCTGCTGCGGTCGCTGGTTAACACTGGCCTATGCTGCCGAAATTTCGTACCTTTGCCCACTAATCTGAAGCAAAAATAATACGCCATGATATCGGTACAAAACGTCTCTCTTCGCTACGGAAAGCGGGTGCTGTTCGACGACGTCACCATAAAATTCACCTCCGGTAATTGCTACGGCGTCATCGGAGCCAACGGCGCGGGCAAGTCCACATTCCTGAAAATATTGTCGGGCGAAATCGAACCACAAACGGGTTCCGTCAACCTGACCCCCGGCGAACGGATGTCGGCGCTGAGCCAGAATCAATTTGCCTTCGATGAGTATCCGGTGCTGCAAACGGTCATCATGGGCAACAAACGCCTGTATGACATTATGCAGGAGAAAGATATTCTGTATGCCAAGACGGACTTCACGGACGCTGACGGCGAAAAAGCGGCTGAACTTGAAGCTGAATTTGGCGAGATGAACGGTTGGGATGCCGAATCGGACGCGGCCAGCCTGCTGAGTGGTCTGGGCATCAAAGAAGACCAGCACTACGCCATGATGTCGGATATCAACGGCTCCGAGAAAGTGCGCATCCTGCTCGCTCAGGCCCTGTTCGGCAGTCCCGACGTGTTGCTGCTCGATGAGCCGACCAACAACCTCGACGTGGAATCGGTGCTGTGGCTTGAAAATTTCTTGGCCAACTTCAACAACACCGTCATTGTCGTCTCCCACGACCGGCACTTTCTGGATCAGGTCTGTTCGCAGATTGTGGACGTGGATTTCAGCAAGGTGAAGCTCTTCGCCGGTAACTATTCATTCTGGTACGAGTCGAGCCAGTTGGCATCGCGCCAACGGCTGGACCAGAACAAAAAGACCGAAGATAAACGCAAAGAACTCGAAGAGTTTATCCGGCGGTTTTCGGCTAACGCGTCCAAATCGAAGCAGGCCACGAGCCGCGCCAAGCTGCTCGAAAAACTCACCATCGACGACATTCAGCCGTCGTCGCGGAAGTATCCATACGTCAATTTCAAGCCCGAGCGCGAACCCGGCGATCAGATTCTGACGGTCGAAAACCTGACCTACACCGCCGAAGACGGCACGAAGCTGTTCGAGAACCTGTCGTTCATCGTCAATAAGCAGGACAAGATTTTCCTGTTCAGCCGCGATGGATTAGCGGTTTCGGCCCTGCTGGATATTCTGTCCGGTGAAAAGAAAGCCGATTCGGGCACGTTCCGTTGGGGCATCACCATCACATCGTCCTACTTCCCGAACGACACCGAAAAAGACAAGTTCTTCCAGACCGACCTGAACTTAGTCGACTGGCTGCGGCAGTATTCGGTGGAGAAAGACGAAAGCTTTATCCGGGGTTTTCTGGGCCGGATGCTGTTTTCGGGTGAGGAGTCGCTCAAAAAAGCAACCGTGCTCAGCGGGGGCGAGAAAGTGCGGTGTATGCTCTCGAAGATGATGCTGTCAGGAGCCAATACGATCCTCCTCGATGAGCCTACCAACCACCTTGATCTGGAGTCTATCGAGTCGCTCAACAACGGCTTGATCGATGTGAAGGCCCCCGTGCTCTTCACCTCCCATGACCACCAGTTTGTGCAGACGGTGGCCAATCGCATCATCGAAATCGCTCCGTCGGGTCTCCTCGATAAACTGATGACCTACGACGAATTCCTCTCCGATGCCCGCGTGAAGTCGCAGCGCGAGGAGTTGTACGGAGCGTTAGCATAGCACACCGAGGGGATACACCACCTGTTTTTGTTCACTATAAAGCCGCGCCAGCAGAGTCTGAGTGCGGTTTTTTTGTGGGTAAACAATACCGTAGTATGTGAATCAAGGGTTGAAAAACGGTAAACGCAGCGTTTGGGTTAGTTTGAGAATGCTGCAACTACAACCGCACGGGAGACCCCCTCATTATCCTCTACGACCACGTTGGGCGGTGCTATGATACAAACCCTGTTCTGCGCCCGCACCGCTAAAACAATGATTACTGCCCCAACTTTACCGACCGGGAACTGATGACAATCTATCTCTTTAGTCTCATTGAGCAACGGTTTGCCCTCCACTAAACCCATAAATACATCACTAACCATTGGGCCGATTAGTTTCCTCAACTCCCTTATTATCAAAATATTACCAACCGGATTAATGCCATTAGCCATCACTCTGCGCCACTCATTGAAGGGTTGGTCGGACAAACTCGGCAACTGCCCGCCTTAGTTGACGTCCGGTTGAGAGATTCCTTGCCGGTTATCCTCAGTAAGCGGCTCCATTCGGCCTGCGTCGCC
>JAYTAC010000382.1:0-3809 GCA_043737755.1 Spirosoma sp. | reverse complement strand
GCTTCATGAAATCAGGCAGGCCACCCACGTTGTGGTGCGACTTGATGGTAGCCGACGGGCCTTTGACCGATACCGACTCGATCACGTCGGGGTAGATGGTCCCCTGCCCCAGCCACGACACGCCCTCGATCAAGTGCGCTTCGTGATCGAACACCTCGATAAACGTCCGGCCAATAGCTTTGCGCTTCGCTTCGGGGTCGGTCAGGCCGGTGAGGGCGGTGTAAAATTGTTCTTTTGCATCAACACCTTTCACGTTCAGGCCCAGCGTTTTATACGATTCCAGAACACCCTCGAACTCGTCTTTCCGCAACAACCCGTTATCGACAAAGATGCAGTACAGATTTTTGCCGATGGCCCGGTCGATGAGCGTAGCGGCCACCGACGAATCGACCCCGCCCGACAATCCCAGCACGACGCGGTCGTCGCCCAACTTAGCTTTCAACCGGGCAATAGTCGTGTCGGCAAACGATTCGGCGGTCCAGTTTTGGGAGCAGCCGCAGATGTCGACTACGAAATTCTGGAGCAGCATTTTACCCTGGAGCGAGTGCGTCACTTCGGGGTGAAACTGAATTCCGTAGGTAGGTTCGCCTTCCACCTCAAACGCAGCAACACGGACAGTATCGGTGGAAGCGATGATGCGGAAGTTATCGGGAACGGTCGTGATCGTATCGGCGTGCGACATCCAGACCTGCGAATGTTGATCGAGACCACGCATGAGCGGACTGTCGGCGTTGACAGTGCCGAGTTTAGCCCGGCCATACTCTCGGATGGCCGACGCCCGCACCTCGCCCCCGCTACTGTGGGCCAGCAGTTGCGCCCCATAACATACACCGAGAAGGGGCATTTTATGACGAAACGCGGCTAAATGCACGTCGGGCGAGTCGGCATCCCGCACCGACGACGGGCTGCCGGAGAGGATGACGCCCTTCACGTCAGGGCTAATGTCGGGGATTTTATTGTAGGGGTGAATTTCGCAGTAGACGTTCAGTTCGCGCACCCGGCGGGCGATGAGTTGGGTGTACTGCGAGCCAAAATCGAGAATCAGAATTTGTTCGGTGGCCATGATGGGTTTCTAAAATGCAAAGGTAAGGAAGGGAGTGATGACCGGGTCGCCGGAGCGATGATAAATGATGAATGCGCTGCAAGGCCCATCATTCATCATTCATCATTCATCATTCATCATTCATCATTCATCATTCATCATTCATCATTCCCTTACCCTTCACCGGTACAACAGGTACTTCTGCCGGGTTTGGCGGTAGGCACTGAGGGCGGGTTGCCAGCCTGCGCGGATTTTCTGGGCCGATACGCCCGCCAGCATCTGTAGCCGGAGTTGGTCGGTGCCCGCCAATCGGTCGATGCCGTTGTTGACCAGAAAGAATTTCGACTTGTCGGATGCGCGGTTGAAGAAGTCGAAAAAGTAATCCAGCATCATTTCTTTTTTGGACACAGCCACCGTCGATACATCCAACCCATAGCACAGTTTGCCCTCTAACGGTGGATTTATGGCACCGGGTTTATCGACGGGCGTGAACGTGTACGGCCCGTATTTGGTGTAAGGCGAGCCGATCACCTGAAACTGCTTATCCGTGCCCCGCCCGACGCTCACGACAGTTCCCTCGAAAAAGCACAGCGACGGGTACAGCAACACGGCCTGCTGATTGGGCAGGTTCGGCGACGGACGCACGGGTAGGACGTAGGGTGTCTGGTGGGTGTAGTTTTTGACCGGCACCACCGTCAGCGGGCACGAGCGGCCCGGTCCGAGCCAGCCTTCGCCGTTGATCATCCGGGCTAATTCGCCCACCGTCAGGCCGTGAACAACCGGAATGGGGTGCATCCCGACGAACGATTTGAATTTGGGGTCCAGCACCGGCCCGTCGATATAGTGGCCGTTGGGATTGGGCCGGTCGAGGACGATGAGCGGCTTTTTGGTTTCGGCGCAGGCTTCCATAACGTAATGCATGGTGCTGATGTAGGTATAGAACCGGGTGCCCACGTCCTGAATATCGAAGATAAGTACGTCGAGGGAGTCCATCTGCGCGGGCGACGGTTTGCGGTTGGCACCGTAGAGCGATACGATCATGACGCCCGTGCGCGGGTCGCGGCCATTGCTGATTTTCTCACCGTCGGTAGCTTCCCCCCGGAAACCGTGCTCAGGCGCAAAAATGGTTCTGATCGTGACGCCGAGACTCAGCAGGCTATCGACCAAGTGCGTTTGCCCGATCCGCGAGGTGTGGTTAACGACCATCCCGACGCGTTTGCCCTTCAGGTCGTTGAGGTACAGATTGGTTTGGGCCGCGCCGGTCTGGATGGTTTGGGGCCGTGCCAGATTAGTTGCGGGAATTTGCCGGGCGAAACCGGCCGGGAGAAAGCTCAGGAAAACAATCAATAAGCGAACGATCATAACAGGCTTGTTTTGTAGCGCAAGTTAAGCTGGAATCCGGCTTTCTTAGGTCATCTCATGTCCCGTCACAACCGGCCCCGTCCCCGTTTCGTCACAACCCGCCCCGTCACAACCCGCCCCATCCCCGTTCGACCCCGCCCCGGTGGGGAGGGCTTGTGATGTGTCCCCTTCAGGGACGTTTGGACGTTCGGTTGTGGCGGGTCAGCGCAGGAGTTCAGGCTCACGCCATGAATAAAACGTTAGGGGGAACTGCGGATAGGCTTCCGTAAATTTCTTGTACTTGTTAGGTTTGGCTTCCGTTGGGCTGAATTTTACCTCAATGGCTTTGCCGCCGAATGCCGTTTCTTCAACCACAAAGTCAACCTCGTTACCATCGGCCGTGCGCCAGAATTTGATCGGACCGCCGAGCGGTTGTTCGACCGGATACCGTTCCACCAATCGCCGGTAGACGTAATTTTCGAGTAGGGCACCTTTGTCGGCACGCTGATCGAGCGGGGCGAAATAGTTGATGAGTATATTACGCAGACCCAGATCAAGGAAGTATACTTTAGGCATCTTAACTAATTCTTTACGCAGGTTTTGATAAAATGGCCTGACCAATCCAACATGGAAGCATTTTTGCAATACGTACAAGTAATGATCGACAACGGCATGAGTGAGTCGCAGGGTATTGGCTAACTCATTACTATTCAGCAGACTACCCGACTGACCCGCCAACAGAATCACGAGCCGGAAGAATTTAGTTTCGTCCGTTATACCCGCTTCGAGGATGTCGCGCCGGACAAACGAATCCCGGATTTCGCGCAGCCGCTCAATCTTATCGTCGGGCGTGGGTTGCAGCACCACCGCCGGATAGCCGCCGTAAGTCAGGTATTCGTCCAAAGCCATCCAGAGGTGGGCATCATGCACCGACTTTTGCAATTGACCACTCCGCAGCATGGCCAGATCGTGGCGAAGATCGTGCTGATTCTTGAACAGCAGAAATTCGTCAAAATCAAGTGTATGCAACTCAAAGATTCGTTTTCGGCCCGCTAACGAATCCCGGAATTGCCGGTCGATGTAGAAGGCACTGCTGCCGGTCGCTACAATTTTTATCCGCTCCGAATACTCGTCGTAGAGGAGTTTCAAGAAGTGGGTCGGGTCATATAAGTACTGAATCTCATCAATCAGGACAATAGCCCGTTCGTTGCCGGACTCGACAATGTAGTTGAAAATATGTTCGGGATTTTGGTTGAGATCAAGCAGAATATCCCGGCGTTCGAGCGTGAGTAAAACGACCGACGGGTGCGTAATGCGAAGGTCGTCAGCCAACTGCTTCAGGATGGTTGACTTGCCCGTTTGTCGGGCACCGATCAAAATTGTATGCTCACGTTTGGGAATGTGTAGCTGTAGTTCCGTGAACTTA
>JAYTAC010000381.1:0-3813 GCA_043737755.1 Spirosoma sp. | reverse complement strand
ACCTTTTGTTCAAGCAAGCCACGGACGGGTCGATCATCGTCGGCGATTCGCACGAGTACGCCGATGCGACGCAGGCCGAAGACCTCGGTTACCACACCCAGGATTTTATCAATGACCTGATGCTGACCGAAGCCCGGCGCATTGTAACGTTTCCGCTGACGATTCGCAAAACGTGGGCGGGGTTCTACAGCCAGACCAACGCCGAAATTTTTGAGCACGACGTAGACGCGCACATCCGCATTGTGACCGGTATCGGCGGCAAGGGGATGAGCTCGGGCGCGGGTTATGCCGAGGAAAGCATCCGGCAGTGGCTGGTGGGGACAAAAACCATCACTGCGCAATCAATAAACATTACCCACAGGTAAAATTTTGGAATTTTCTGTTCATAAACCGTTGACAGACAGCACACATTGACGTAACACTGACCGCGTACTTTTGCAGGAATATTACCCAAACTATCCTGTACGCGCATGAATCTTCTTTTACGTCCTGCGACGCCACTTGTTCGTGCTCTATGCCGAATATCGGTGGCGTTTTTTATGTGCCTGTTGCCGGGCTTTGCGGCTCTGGCACAGACCATTACCGGCCGGGTGCTCTCGGCCGATGACAACCAGCCGCTGCCCGGCGTATCCATCCTGGTGAAGGGCACCAACACCGGCACCACGACGCTTGCCGATGGTCGCTACTCACTCAGTGCGTCGCCCACCAGCACACTGACGTACTCCTTCATTGGCTACGACACGCGGGAGATCGTCGTTGGCAACCGGACCGCCATCGACGTATCGCTGACGGCCGGGGCATCGACGCTGAACGAGGTAGTCGTAACGGCTCTCGGCATCAGAAAGGACATCCGGCAAACGGGCGTGTCGATTCAGTCGGTCGACGGGGCGTCGCTCATTAAAGCCCGCGAACCCAACCCAATCAACAACTTAGTGGGTAAAGTAGCCGGACTGACCGTTGGCGCATCGGCCGAAATGCTGCGTCGGCCAAATGTCGTGCTGCGCGGCAATACCGACGTGCTGTACGTGATAGACGGTGTTCCGATCAACTCCGATACGTGGAACATCAGTGCCGACGATATCGAGACGTACTCGGTGCTGAAAGGCGCGTCGGCGTCGGCACTCTACGGTTTCCGGGGTAAAAACGGAGCCATTCTGATCACGACCAAGCGCGGCACCAAAGACAAACGCGGCTTTGCGGTGGAAGTCAACACGAGTCAGATGTTCGATAACGGGTTCAACGCCATTCCGAAAGTTCAGGACGAATACGGCCCCGGCGACCACGGCGTTTATGAGTTCGTGGACGGACGCGGGGGCGGCAAAAACGACGGCGATTACGACGTGTGGGGACCGAAGTTTGAGGGGCAGTTGATTCCGCAGTACGACAGCCCCGTTGACCCCGCCACGGGCAAACGGCAGGGAACGCCGTGGGTAGCGCGGGGCCGCGATAACCTCAGCCGGTTTATTCAGACGGGCATCCTCTCGACCAATAACGTGGCCGTGTCGGCGTCGGGCGAGAAATACGACCTGCGTTTCTCGGTGTCGCACAACTACCAGCGCGGCATTGTGCCGAACACGAAGCTGAATAGCACAACCTTCAAAATCACGACCGGCTACAACTTCAGCCCCCGGCTCCGGTTTGAGGCCGACGTGCAGGCCAACCGCCAGTCGACGCCCAACATCCCGGACGTGAACTATGGCCCCAACTCGCTCATTTATAACGTGATAATCTGGGCGGGAGCCGACTGGAATATCGACGATATGAAGAACTACTGGCAGCCGGGAAAGGAAGGCATCCAGCAGAACTACGCCGAGTATCAGCGTTATAACAACCCGTGGTTTACGGTGAAGGAGTGGCAGCGGGGCCACTACAAAACTGACGTGATTGGTCAGACCTCGCTGCGCTACACCATTGCACCCGGCTTCGACGCCACGGTGCGGACGCAGGTATCGACCTGGAACCTGCTGC
This sequence comes from Spirosoma sp., assembly GCA_043737755.1. Classification (GTDB taxonomy): domain Bacteria; phylum Bacteroidota; class Bacteroidia; order Cytophagales; family Spirosomataceae; genus Spirosoma. Next base: position 1,845 of record JAYTAC010000381.1, on the reverse strand, counting down.
GCAACGAGAAGTTTCCGGTATCGGCGGGGACCTACGGACGCGACGAACGGCTGGGTGATTACCGCGAAGACCGGCGCAACCTGATCGACAACAACACGGACCTGCTGCTGAAGTACGACCGCAAGATCAGTCCGTTTCTGAACCTCAACGCCGTAGCCGGGGGTAACCTACGGGTGTTCAATTACAACTCCAACTACACCACTACCGACTACCTCAACGTGCCGGGTGTGTACAACTTTGCCAACTCGGCGCGGCCCGTCAAGCTCTTCAACTACGCAGCCGATATGCGCGTGTTGTCGGCCTATTACTCGGCCGACGTGACTCTGCGCGACTTTCTGACCGTATCGACCACGGGCCGGGTGGATAAACTCTCGACGTTGCCACAGGGCAGTAACACGTTCTTCTACCCGTCGGTAGCCATGAGCACGGTCATTTCGGACTACGTGCGGTTGCCATCGGCAATATCGTTCCTGAAACTGCGGGCCTCGTATGCCAACGTAAAAGACGGGCTGACCTCCTCGACCATCGGCACCACGCCGGGCGCGTCGTTCCCGCTCGATTACGGCGATCAGTATTTCTCGGCCTATGATGGTCCAACCTACCAGAATGCCGCCGTGTACCGGACCCCGCTGATTTATAACAACCAGCCGTCGGCCTATTTCACCAACACGCTCAACAACCGCGACATCCAGCCCAACGCCACCTCGCAGTTGGAAGCCGGTCTGGACGTGCGTTTCCTGAACAACCGGCTGGCCTTCGACGCGGCTTATTACGTGAGTGACGACGGCCCGCGCATTTTTGAACTGCCCATCTCCGAAACGTCGGGCTACAACCGGGCGTTGGTCAACGGCATCAAAACCCAGAAAAAGGGCGTCGAACTGTCCTTGACGGGCAAGCCGATTCGGAATGTTAACGGCTTGAACTGGGACGTGCTGGCCAACTGGTCGACGTTTACTGAGCGGCTGACGGAGATTTACCCCGGTCAGACGACGCTGAACACATTCTTCAAAGTTGGTGACCGGGTCGATAAGTACTACGACCAGGATTTTGTGCGCACACCCGACGGGCAGTTCATTAACGACGCGGGTGGACGGCCGATTATCAACCCCGTCAACCAGTTTCTGGGTTTCCTGAACCCCGATTGGGTCTGGGGTTTGAACAACCGGTTCAGCTACAAAAACCTGACGTTCAGTTTTCAGTTCGACGGGCGCGTGGGGGGCGTTATTGCCAACTACATTCAGCGGCAGACGTTCCGGGGCGGTCGCCACGTCGCCACCGTGCAGGGCGCGATGGGAGAGGCCCGCTACCAGGATTACAAAGGCGTGAAGTCCTACGTGGGTGAAGGTGTGGTAAACATTGCTAAAGATGAAAAGGGAAAACTTATCCCGATAAACTACGATGTCGATGGCAACGTGACGAACTACGGCCAACTACAGTTTGTGCCGAACACAACCAAGACGTTTTTACAGGACTACATTGGCCGACGTTACGGCCCCAACGGGGGCAACATCATGGACCGGAGTTTCGCCAAACTGCGCGAAGTGGTCATCGGCTACAACCTGCCGCAGTCGTTGCTAAGCCGCATGGGTATACGGCAGGCGAGTGTTTCGTTTGTGGGCCGGAATCTGCTGTATTTCGCCCAGAAAAAAGACATCGACCTCGATCAGTTCACGGGTGGCAACGTCTTCGTGGGCGGTGGGCGCTCCGATTTGCAGACGCCAACCACCCGCCGGTACGGGGTGAATTTGAATCTGACATTTTAAAAGATACCCCACGGCAGCGGCCGACCGTCCCCAGCCCCTCCCCTTGAAAAAAGGGTTAGGGACGGTCGGCCGCTGCCGTGGG
>JAYTAC010000380.1:0-1426 GCA_043737755.1 Spirosoma sp. | reverse complement strand
TGTCCTGTCTCAGAATCTGCCCGCGCACCACCGAGCCATCGCGCAGGAGCAGGTACGATTGTTTGCGCTGCGTGTCGCCGGGGCCGATTTTGTAAGGTTGCGCCCAAAGCAGCAGGGGGCAACAAAAGAGCAGAAGCAGACGAAATAATCTCATAAATACAGGGATAAGTTACTTGACTTTGGGAGAGAAAGACAGACTGAGTTGGGGCAATGCCGGGGATGTACCCCTCCGTCCCCGCTGCTGAACGTAGCGCATGTGATAACTCGCATTCAACCGCACCGACTCGTTGACCCGGACGCTGAAACCCATCGTGATGGGCACCGACTTAACAAACCGGCCCGGCGTCAGCGACCCGGCAAACCAACCGACCTGATAACCGCCTTCCAGATACGGAGCCACCCGTCCCCGACCGGCATACGTCCGAATGATGGGGCCGACCTGTAAAAGATTCCCTATAAACCCGGTGGAAAATCCGTCGCCATACTGCTGATAATCAACAGCTATCCCTACCGAATGACGATTGGCGAAGAAATAACCGGTAGTACCACCAATTCCCAGAATCGCCGAACCCGTATTGACGCGCGTTCCTCTGATGCTCCGTTCGGTTAGCGGACCGTAGTTGCCACGAAATTCGTGCAGCCATGATTTCGCCCTGAAGGTGTTCCGGCGTTGCTCGGGCGTCAGAAAGTGTGGAGAAGTCGGTTTGGGTTTGTTGTAGGGCGTAAACTGGAGCGGATCAAGCGGGTTTACCCGAAACAAGCTGCGTTTGTAGCCAATCTGCACCGCCACGTTGCTGCCCCGGCTGATATATCTACCCTCGTTGGCAACGCCATCAATCCGCAAATCAGTTGAAGCCGCATCCAGCACGGAACCAAATCCCTGGGTGTAGCTGATCTGAGTGCTGAGCAGCCCCCGTTTGCTAATCCGGTAGTCCAGCCCGAGCAGGGCCGCCACCCCGAACGTGACGGTCGACATCTGCTGTGACTCGAATTCGTAAATGGTCTCGTACCGCTGCGTCAGTCCCTGGATTGTAGTTGAGCCGCTGCTACGCCCGCCCGACCTCCGCCCGGTCTGGTCGGCGCGGCTGTTGATCCGCACGACGCCATCGATTCCAGCGGTCAAAATAGTTCGTCCGTAGGCCCGCGAGTTGACGGTAACACCCAGCGTTCCAACCGTCAGGCCGTTGCCCGATGACCGCGAACTCCCAACCGACCGGATCACTACCCGCCCGGTTGTGTCTCGAAACAGGTTCGTTGAACTAAATCCGTATCCTACCTGCGTATGGCCGATACTCACCCGCAGGCTGAGGTTGGCCCGGATGCTGCGTTCGAGAGCCGCTTGTACACTCATGTTGGCCCGTGAATAAACCCTCAGTCGGTCATCGGCAATGGGTCTCGCCGTGGTCAGGCTTGTGAACGGCTTTGT
>JAYTAC010000379.1:0-1428 GCA_043737755.1 Spirosoma sp. | reverse complement strand
ATGCCGGGTGTCCAGACATTTAATCGCAAACAATCCTCGCTTTCGTCATCAAAATTCAAATGGTCGACAAAAGAAGCGTATTTATTTTCATAGCGTTTATTCGTACCCTGCGGTGCGGTGTTGCCCCACCACACTGCTGGGTAAACATCTGTCCAGGCTTTTGGTTTTTGTGGTGGCATAAAGCGGTTCTCGCCAGAGGTATCCGCTCCATAAGGAATTCCCAGAAACGTGTTTGTACCGCGCATGATAAAGCCTCTTACCTTTCCATTGGACGTATTGGCATTTGCAATATTGTCGCCAATCTGCAGTAGTTGATCGTTCCCTTTTTCTTGCAGATCTTCAACGTCTTTAGCGGAAGCGAGTGCAGTTGGTGCCAGACCTAACGCGGCCGTGCCCACTCCGATTTTTTGAATGAAACGTCTACGATTTGATTTCATGTCGTTAATGGTTTAGTGAGGAAAATAATTTTAAATATAAAAACAAATTACACCTGATTGAGGTGATTTGTTATGAGAATTTGTCGGTCGTGACGCTGTGGGGTTTTAGTCTGTCGCCCGGATTCGTCAAGGAAGCCGTCAGGTTGACCAGTTTGGGGGTCTTCAGGTTCAGGAGCCAGACATTGGTCGTCAAGGTTTTACGGGAAAAGACAAAGGCAAGCTGAGCACCGTCGGGCGACACCGACGCCGGTCCGCTGCCAGAGGCCGGGGTCAGTAACAGCAGCCAGGCGATGGGTGGGTTGATACGCATGGGGGCTTTATTGGCCAGATGAGATTGGGCTGATTAAAAAGTTTTTACGCGATTTTTCTCGTCGTCAGCGCTGCTTTTGGCCTTTTGCGCGGCTCCTTTTACGGGGGTGCCGAACCGGTAGACGAACGAGACGTTGGCCACCCGCGTATCACGCGTGAACCGGACGGTCGATACCACGTTCTGGAAATTCTGAATCTCACGCGACACCTGCGAGTGGAACACGTCGCGCAGGTTGAACACTAAGCTGGCCCGTTTTTCCAGCAACTGTTTCGACAACCCCAGCGATACCTGACTGATGGATCGGATGATGGCCTGCCCTTCGTCGCGGTTGCGGCCGTGATAAAAGCCCGACACCTCGGCGGCCCAGCCGTTACCCAGCGTAAACTGGTTGGTCAGGTTGAGGTTGATACTCAGCGCCGACGCGTTGAAGGGATACCCCGCAATGGTCCCGTTGAACCGGGTGTAGGCCCCGTTGGCAAAAGCGTTGACCGACCAATTGCGCAGCACGGGCAATTGCAGACTCACGGCCAGACCCGCATTGTCGCGGCTGGCTACGTTGCCCACGCTGCGGATAATAACGCCCGCCTGCTGTTGCAGCGTCTCGGTAATGAAGCCGTCCGTTTTGCTGTAGTTGAGCGTCGTGGTCAGAAAGCCGCCGTAGGTATGACTCACTTCCAGGTT
>JAYTAC010000378.1:0-1428 GCA_043737755.1 Spirosoma sp. | reverse complement strand
TCCGCAGTATTTTGCGGAGTTCGGTGGGGAGTCCCACCGCCTGTTGGCCTTTTCTGAAACGACTCTTTACATGGTTAAAGCGTCAACTCGCTCAGAATCAACAGACTATTTTAGCAGGGTAGAGTAGACTCACTGCCATATATGTCATGAAATAATTTTGCATTTTACTGGTAAAATCATTCTGGTCGTACATCTGAGTGGCATCTCTAAACTGAATGATTCCAGAACCTACTTTTGAGACAATCCCCTCCCAAAATAAAAAATTAATTATTCCCTTTCTGACTAAAGGTTCGTATCTTTTGGGATGGCATCACTACGAGCGGCTTTTGACCAGCAAGGCTGGGACCAGAGCCAATATGACCGCTATCTCAAGAAGCACACCAGCGAGAAAGTACGCCGTAAATTACGCACACTCAACCCCTACCACCAACAAACTAAACTCGTGGTTATTGTGGAGAAAATGGCCCTAAGTATGCCCACCATCCGTACCTACATCACCACCTTTGCCCAGGGGGGCTTTGCCGCCTTGTGTCAGCCTGAAGTGCGCCCCAGAGCCGGGCGGCTGACGAGCCAGCAGGCGGCTGAGTTCAAACACATCCTGCTCACCAGCAGGCCCAGTGATCACCACATCGAGGCTAGTATCTGGACCGCAGAACCCATGCGTGCTTACCTTAGGCAAGCCTACGGGGTGGACTACCGCTCCGGCATCTATAACCTGCTTGAGCGCTTGAGACTCTCCCACCAACGGGCGCATGCCGACTATGGCAACGCCGGTCCGGCTGAACAACAAGCCTGCTGGCATGCCCTGGAAGCGGTTTTGTTGAGCAATGCGGCCACTCATGTGGTGGGGGCTTTCGATGAGTGAAAAGCCCAGCAGCTACTATGGGCTGGGCCGAAAAAAATACCCGGCCCCTGGTGGTAACCGACGAAAAAAAAGGGGTCGCCTCAATGGGTTGTTAAGCGTGGACTTCCAGGATGGGGACTGTTATTTCTATGGTAGCCCCGTGGCCAGTTCAGACGTGGTGGGGGCTTATCTGGTGGATGTAGCCCGTATTCTGGAGCAGAAAGGCTATAAACAGGCCACGATTTTGCTGGATCGGCACTCGACGCATCAGGCCAAAATGAAAGCCCACTTTCAGACTTTGTCCGCCCAGGCGGGTCTGTTCATCCAGGTGGCGTTTGTCCACTTTGCGGCCTACTCGCCCTGGATGAATGTAGTGGAATACGCGATTCATCTGCTTCTGCAGCAGCAGTTACATCATAGGCATCATGAGCAGGATTTAGCCGCTCTCGAAGCTCGATTGGATGCGTATTTGGCGGCCCATCGGTTGCTGACACCTGAGCAGATCGTCAACACGATGGGACACATTGAACACTTATTAAAGGAGAGGCTCAAAAAGGTAAATCTTTAGTCAGAAAGGGAATAAA
>JAYTAC010000377.1:0-3820 GCA_043737755.1 Spirosoma sp. | reverse complement strand
TCACGAACTCGGCCGAGTCGGTCCCCCAGCAAACGCTCGGCACCGATCTGCTGGCCAAGAACGTAGAATACGAAGAGTCATCTGCCCGTTTGGAACTGTACCAGAAGCGGATGGATGATTACCAGGCCAAAACTGATGCCTACGGCCCGCTGGGGTCGCAGTTGCGCCAGCTTAACCGCGAACTGGGCGTGGCCGAAAAAGAATACCTGACCCTGCTCCAGAGCGTCGACCAGTCGCGCACCCGCCGTCAGGACGTGGCCGTTGGCGGTACGCTCGAAGTGCTCGACGCCCCCGACCGGCCGTTGGTGCCAAAAGCGTCGAAACGGATGCAGTTGGTTGTCGTCAGCGTTGGTGTCGGGATTTTTTTGGTGCTGCTGTTCGCCTTCCTGCGCTTTCTGTTGGACAAGCGGATTCACTCGCCGGAGCAGGCGGAGTCGATGATCGGGCTGCCCATCACGGCCCTGTTCCCCGCCGTGAAGAAACCCGGCGTATTCTCCAAAGCGACGATGGCCGCGCAGAGCATGTTTGAGCAGCTTGTCAACGCCATCAACATCGAGATCGCGCAGGTGACGGCCAAGCCTTATCCACCCATCATTGCCTTGTTCAGCATCCGAAACCGGCAAGGGAAATCCTGGGTTGCCAACGGACTCAACCGGCTCTACGCCGATGCCAATCAGCAGGTGGCCTACTGCTACCCGCGCCAGACCGGGCAGGAGAAGCGGGAAACCAAAAACGGGATCACCTGCTTCCCGTACACCATCCGGCCCGATTTCATGAATGTGACCAGCGTAGACTACCTCATCGACCACGAGCAGGGTTTCGACGCCACGCAGTACGACCGGATTATGCTGGAGCTGCCCGCCCTGATCAACAACCAGATTCCGGTGTACCTGCTCAAGGGTAGTGCCCTGTCGCTGCTCATCGTCGACGCCGACAGTGCGTGGGGGCGGGCCGAAAAGCAACTCCTGAGCCTGTATGTCCGCGTAACCAAGCAACCCGTACTGACGGTGCTGAACCGGGTCGAAGGCAACCACGTCGACGTACCCGAGCGGGCCGACGCCCGGCACATCCCCGGTCGGACCGAGCGGTCGCTGCAAACTCAGCGTAACGGATTGTAAATGACCCGGTAGAGCTGACCAAGTTATATGCCCATCCCTCTCCACACTTTTGATACCGTCGTTGCCGATCCTTCACTGCTGATCCACCGCCTTGTTGAACGGGCTGCGGAGGTGAATCAGGACCGCACGGCCGTTGTGTTTGGTGACCACCGGATCACATACCACCAGCTAAACGAACGGGCCGACGCTCTTGCGCAGGCAATTGGGCACCACGCCCCCGACGCCGACCTGATTGGCGTGAGCGCGTCCCGCAGCATCGGGATGGTGATCGGTGTATTAGCCATTCTGAAAGCCGGGAAAGCCTACCTGCCCCTCGACCCGACCTACCCTGCCCATCGGCTGCACCAGCTTATCACCGATTCGGGCGTTGCTGCCTGCGTGTGTACGGCAACGGACCTGCCGGTGCTCGAGTCGCTCGGATTGACGGTGATTCGGTCGGACGCTGAGCATACATACCCGCATCAGCCGGTTGGCAACCAGAATCCGACGGCCTGTGTGCTGTACACCTCCGGGTCGACCGGCAAGCCCAAGGGCGTTTGTCTGGGGCACGAGGGGCTGATAAACCTGCTGAACTGGCAGTTGACGCACTCGGAAGCCAAAGTCGGCCTGAACACCCTCCAGTTTTGCCACCTGAGTTTCGACGCGTCGTTTCAGGAGATTTTTGTCACGCTGCTGAGTGGGGGAACGCTGTATTTGATTGACGATGCTCACCGGCTCGACGCGGCTCGGCTGCTCCGGTTCATCGACGCCACGCCCATCCACCGCGTGTTTCTGCCGTATGTCGTTTTGCAGTACGTGGCCGAAACAGCCGATGTTCAGCAACAGTATCCGGCCCAACTGCGGGAGGTGATTACGGGGGGCGAATTGCTCAAGATTACCCCTCAGATTGCCCGTTTCTTTGCCGCCCTGCCTACCTGTACGCTCATGAACGTGTACGGTCCGACGGAGACCAGCGTTTGGGTCACCGAGAATAAACTCAGGGGTGACGCGCTGAACTGGCCTGCCATTCCCACCATCGGCAAACCCATCGCGGGCATCGCCGTGTTCATGCTGGACGAAACTGGTCAGCCTGCGCCGGATGGCACCGTGGGTGAACTGTGCATCAGCGGCCCGTGCTTAGCTAATGGCTACCTGAACCAGCCGCAGTTGACTGCCGAAAAATTCATTCGCTACCAGCACCCTGAGCGTGGTTTTGTCGACCTGTACCGGACCGGCGATCTGGCCCGCTGCCTGCCCGATGGCAGTATCGAGTTTTTGGGTCGGAAAGACAATCAGGTCAAAATCAGGGGAAACCGCGTCGAATTGGGCGAAATCGAGGTGGTACTGGCGCAGCAGCCGGGGGTGCAGCAGGCGGTGGTGACTGCGCGGGAGACCGGCGTGGGCAGTGGCAAAACTTTGATTGCCTACGTCATTGCATCGGTGGAAACGGAGATGATTGCGCTGCGTTCGGCCATCGCCCGGCAACTGCCCGATTTCATGATCCCCGCGTATTTCGTGCGGCTGGACGAGTTTCCCCGGACCAGCAGTGGCAAAGTTGACCGCAGCGCGCTGCCCGCACCGGAACGCAAACGGCCCGACGGGATGCCGTATCGCAAGGCCCGGACAACCCTCGAAAAAGTCGTTACCGAACTGTGGTCCAGTCTGTTGCAATACGATCAGGTTGGCGTAGACGATAATTTTTTTGAGTTGGGGGGTAACTCGCTCCTCGCCCAAAAAACGGTGGCCGATCTCAGCCGACAGCACCACACCCTGCCAATCACCAAACTATACCAGTACCCAACCGCTGCCGGTATTGCCTGGTATATGGACCCGTCCGTGTCGCTCCAACGCGTCGATACTCAGCCCAAATTCGCTCAGCCCGCCCGGTCGACCAACGGTGATGCTGATGTGGCCGTGATTGGTATGGCCGGGCGTTTTCCGGGAGCCAGCACCATCGGCGAACTGTGGGATGTGCTGAAACAGGGCAAAGAAACCATCCGCTTTTTCACCCCCGACGAACTGGCCCCGGCCATACCCGAGCGCATCAAAAATGACCCGCTCTACGTTCCGGCGCGGGGCGTTATCGACGGGGCCGACCAGTTCGACGCGCAGTTTTTTGGCCTGCCGCCCAAATTGGCCGAACTGATGGACCCGCAGCAGCGAATTTTTCTGGAGATCGCCTGGGAAACGCTGGAGCAAACGGGCTACCTGCCGCAGCACTTCGACGGTCGGGTGGGGGTGTTTGCGGGCTGTGGCAACAATACGTACTACCTGAACAACGTGCTGAGCAATCCGTCGCTGGTCGACCAGATCGGCGCGTTTCAGGTGATGACCGTCAATGAAAAAGACTACATCGCGTCCCGAACGGCGTATCAACTCAATCTGACCGGACCGGCGGTGAGCGTCTATTCGGCCTGCTCCACGTCGCTGTTGGCCATTGCGCAGGCCGTGCAGAGTCTCCGCAGCGGTCAGTGCGAAGTAGCCCTGGCGGGTGGAGCCAGCATCACAGCCCCCGTCAACAGCGGCCACTTGTATCAGGAAGGGGCCATGCTCAGCCGGGATGGGCACTGCCGCTCGTTCGATGCCGACGCGCAGGGAACCGTCTTCAGTGACGGGGCCGGGGTGGTGCTGCTGAAAAATGCCGAAGCCGCCCGGCGTGACGGCGACACGATTTACGCCGTGATCAAAGGCGTGGGCGTCAACAACGACGGGGGCGGCAAAGG
>JAYTAC010000376.1:0-1430 GCA_043737755.1 Spirosoma sp. | reverse complement strand
CATCTCCGATCCCAATTACTTCGTTTTTACCGAGCAAACCACCGACCGCGACGACATTCGCCAAACGCTGTCGGTGTTCTTGGAGCAGGTCGACTGGCCCATGACGCTCTACGTGCCCCACTTTGCCAAAGGCTCCTATCTGCTGGGGCAAATCGAGCGCGGTAACACTCATATCCAAATCGTTTACTTTAACTACACCGTCGTCAGTGGTTTCAAAAACCTGACGTACTGGTTGTATGAACGGGGCCTGGGGATGCCACGGGCGCAAACGGTCATCATCGCGGCCCTGACACTGATGGTCAACCGGAAATTCGACACCATTTACCTGTTCGGGGCCGATACGTCGTGGCACGAGCAGATCCGCCTGAACGATCAGAATCAGTTACTGATCAGGCAAGTCCATTTTTACGACAAGCCCGCCGACGTGCGGCACGAGCCTGTTTATTCGGATAAGCACCGGCAGCGCACGTTTTCGATGGCCTCGCAGTTTTTATCCTTGCACAAGGTATTCCACGGCTACGAAGTCCTGCGCAACTACGCCGACCACCGGGGCGTTACCATCCTGAACGCCAGCGCGAAAAGTTACATCGATGCTTTTGAGCGGGTTATTCCGGTACCTGCCGCGCGGTCTTCGTTAAGCAATTAACCGTCTGCGCATTGGGTTTTCAACTGCGAACTACCGACCGTGACGTATAAATTGAAACTTGTTTTATGCTTGATCTAACCAATAAATCCATTCTCATTACGGGCGGCACCGGCTCCTTCGGCAAGAAATTCGTCGAGATGGTGTACGGGCGTTTTCCCGGTGTGAAACGCGTCGTTATCTACTCCCGCGACGAACTGAAACAGTTCGAGATGGCGCAGTATTACCCGCCGTCGCAGTACAAATCCATCCGGTTTTTCATCGGCGACGTGCGCGACGGTGAACGGCTGAAGCGGGCCTGCGAAGGCGTTGACGTCATTGTTCACGCGGCCGCGCTGAAGCAGGTCCCGGCTGCGGAATACAACCCAATGGAGTGCATCAAAACCAACGTGTTCGGGGCCGAGAACGTCATCAACGCAGCGTTGGACAACGGCGTCAAACGCGTGGTGGCCCTCTCGACCGACAAAGCAGCCGCGCCCATCAACCTCTACGGAGCCACCAAACTTTGCTCCGACAAGCTTTTTGTGGCCGCCAACAACATGAAAGGCAGCCGCGATCTGCGATTTTCGGTCGTGCGCTACGGCAACGTAATCGGGTCGCGGGGGTCGGTGGTGCCGTTCTTTTTGAACAAACGAAAAGACGGTGTACTGCCCATTACCCACCCCGACATGACACGGTTCAATATTTCGCTTGAAGAAGGCGTCGAAATGGTTTTTCACGCTCTCGAACATGCTTGGGGCGGGGAGATATTCGTGCCCAAAATACCGTCCTACCGCATCACCGACGT
>JAYTAC010000375.1:0-3836 GCA_043737755.1 Spirosoma sp. | reverse complement strand
AAATTCGGGCCGGAACATCCTTAAAAACCACCAGCGTATCACCCCGCTCCAGCGTCACGGTAGTCAATCCCGGTTCGGGCACTCCAACTCTACAGGTCAGGCAGATCATTTCTTCTTGGTTAGTTATCCCGCTACAGTTCATACCGTTACGCCACTTTGCATGTCACGCCGTTCATGGCCTCCAGTGCCCGCATGAGTGAGTTGGCGGGTGCTACCTTCAACGTCCGGGATTGTAAACTGATGTCGATGCGTTCGTCGTGATCCACCACATGCAGGTGCAGGGTGCAGGTGCCCGGATGCGCGTTGACGAGGTCGTTTATTTTGGTAATCAACTGGGCGTTCAGCACGTCGAGGGTTAGTGACACGCGGAGTTCCTTGCAGAATTTCTCGCGCATCTCGGTCAGCAGCCGGATGTTGGTCGGTTTGAATTCCAACTGATCGGAGTTCCACTTGTTCTGGGTTTTGCCCGTCACGTGCAGAAACCGCCCCACCTCCACGTATTGCCCCATGCGCACGTAATCGTCGCCGAAGAGAGCCATTTCCATCGACGTGCCGTAATCCTCCAGCTTGAAAATGGCGAACGGATTACCGTTTTTGGCGATCTTGGTTTGCAGCGCCGATACGATGCCCCCGATCTTGATTTCGGGTTGGCGGGTCTCGAAAATCTGGTCTAATGTGCAGTTGCAGAATCCGTCGAGTTCGAGTTTGAATTCGTCTAATGGGTGGCCGGTGATGTAGAAACCAACCACGTCCTTCTCAAATTTCAGCTTTTCGATCTGGTTCCACTCCGGCACGATGGGTGCTCTTGGCCGTGCCAGCATGGGTTCGCCACCCGTCAGGCTCCCGAACAGCGACTGCTGCGCGGCTGCTTTTTCGGCGTGGTAGTTGTTGGCGTAGCGGATGATCTTGTCCAGAAACGGCGACGTATCGGTGTCCGACTGGTCGAAATACTGCGCCCGGTGGTACTCGTCGATGCTGTCGAAAGCCCCGGCGTAGGCTAATGATTCAAACGTTTTCTTGTTCACCGTCCGAAGATTCACCCGGATGGCGAACTCAAAAATGTCTTTAAATGGACCACCCGCCCGGCGTTCCTCAATGATGGCATCCACGGCTGCGTCGCCCGCGCCTTTGATACCACCCATCCCGAACCGGATTTCGCCCTTCTTGTTGACGCCGAAAAACCGCTCCGACTCGTTCACGTCCGGCCCCAGCACCGACAGGCTGAGGTTTTTGCATTCTTCCATGAAGAACGTAATCTTGTCGATGGTGCCGAGACAGCTCGTCAGTACAGCGGCCATATACTCCGACGTGTAGTGCGTTTTGAGCCAGGCCGTCTGGTAAGCGACGAATGCGTAGCAGGTCGAGTGCGATTTATTGAAGGCGTAGGCGGCAAACGCTTCCCAGTCGGTCCAGACTTTCTCGCACACTTTGGCGGGCAGTTTGTTGGCGGCCGTGCCCTCCATGAATTTGCCTTTCATCTTATCCAGCGTGGCCCGGTCTTTCTTGCCCATCGCCTTCCGCAGCACGTCGGCGTCGCCCTTGGTGAAGTTGCCGAGCTTCTGCGACAGCCGCATAAGCTGTTCCTGATAGACGGTAATGCCGTAGGTGTCAGACAGATACTCCTCCATTTCGGGCAGGTCGTACTTCACTTCCTCCCGCCCGTGTTTGCGGCTAATGTAATTGGGTATGTAGGCAATCGGGCCGGGGCGGTAGAGGGCGTTCATGGCGATGAGGTCGCCGAAGCGGTCGGGCTTCAGGTCTTTCATGTGCTTTTTCATGCCGTCGGACTCGAACTGAAAAATGGCGTTGGTTTCGCCCCGCTGAAACAGCTCGTAGGTCTTCGCATCGTCCAACGGAATCTCGTCAATGTCGATGGTCAGGCCGTGGTTTTGGGTAATCAGCCGCAGGCATTCTTTGATGATCGTGAGGTTGCGCAGCCCCAGAAAGTCCATCTTGATAACCCCCGCATCCTCAATCACCTTGCCTTCGTACTGCGTGATAATCAGGGTGGTATCTTTGGATGTCGACACCGGCACGATGTCCGACAGGTCGCTGGGGGCGATGATGATTCCGGCCGCGTGCAAACCCGTGTTGCGAACCGTGCCTTCGAGTTTACGGGCCTGCCGGAGCACATTCACGACTTTTTCGTGATCCATAATCCGCATGGCCTGGGCCGCGCTCCGGTCGCCCGCTGCCAAGGCCCGCATCCGCTTCACGTTCTCCAACTCGTCGGGCTGAACCACGTTCGAGAGTCCGCCGGGTCCGTCGAGCGGGTCCTCGAAAATGCGCTTCAGGGTCATGTTATACGTCGGCTTGTCGGGCACGAGTTTGACGATGGCGTTGGCGTCGGCTAAGGGCAAATCCAGTACGCGGGCCACGTCTTTGATCGACGATTTAGACGCCATCGTACCGTATGTCACGATCTGCGCGACCTGCTGCTTGCCGTATTTCTGGACCACGTAGTCGATCACCTTCTGGCGACCTTCATCGTCAAAATCCGTGTCAATATCGGGCATCGACTTCCGGTCGGGGTTCAGGAACCGCTCGAACAGCAGGTCGTATTTGATGGGGTCGATGTTGGTGATGCCCGTGCAGTACGCCACCACCGAACCCGCTGCCGACCCGCGCCCCGGCCCGATCATCACGCCCAGATCGCGCCCGGCCTGGATAAAGTCCGACACGATCAGGAAGTATCCGGCAAAGCCCATCGTTCGGATGGTAAACAATTCAAAGTCAATGCGTTCCTGAATGTTCGGTAGAATATCGACGTAGCGCTTTTTAGCCCCTTCGTAGGTCAGGTGACGCAGGTATTCCCACTGATTCAGGACATCGTCCGTGTGCTGCTGAAACTCCGTTGGAATCGGGAAGTTGGGCAGCATGATGTCGCGCTTCAGCTTCAGCGTCTCCACCTTACCGACGATCTCGTTGGTGTTGTCGATGGCTTCGGGCAGGTCATGGAAAAGCGTCGTCATTTCCTGCGTGTTCTTGAAATAGAACTGATCGCTGAAGAACGCGAAGCGGGTGTTTTTGGGCATCACGTCGTCGTCGCTGAAGTCCTTCATCGACGGGGTGCTTTGCTTTTCGTTGGTGTTCACGCACAGCAAAATGTCGTGCGCCACCCAGTCGTCTTGGTCGACGTAGTGCGAATCGTTGGACGCGATGATCTTGACGTTGTACTTCCGGGCGAATTTAATAAGCACCTCGTTGGCCTTGATCTGATCGGGAATTTCGTGGCGTTGCAGTTCCACGTAATAGTCCTCGCCGAAGCGGTCGAGCCACCACTTGAACTCAATTTCGCCCGCTGCCTCGCCTTTTTTGAGAATCGTTTTCGGTACGCTGGCTCCGATGCAGCAGGTCGACGCAATCAGCCCTTCCTTATACTGGTCAATCAGCGCCTTCGTCACGCGCGGGTACTTGCCGTACAGTCCCTCCATATAACCCAGCGAACACAGTTTCGACAGGTTTTTGTAGCCCGTCGCGTTCTTGGCCAGCAGCAACTGGTGGTAGCGAATGTCTTTAACTTCTTTGGTAAACTGCTTCTTGTTATGATCCTCTACGACGTAAAACTCACAGCCGACGATGGGTTTAATCCCCTGTTTGGACGCTTCAGCTACGAACTCGAACACCCCGAACATATTGCCGTGATCGGTAATGGCGACGGCGGGCATGTTATCGGCTTTGGCCTTCTTAATCAGCTTCTTAATGTCGGCCTGCCCGTCGAGCAGCGAGTATTGGGTGTGGCAGTGGAGGTGCGAGAATTGCATAGGTCTGAACTTGGGTCCGCCGAATTTTTGACGCCGATGGAGAATTCGATTGGGTAAAAATAGGGAAATGAG
>JAYTAC010000374.1:0-9340 GCA_043737755.1 Spirosoma sp. | reverse complement strand
GCTTACTCTTCGGTCAGGTTCTCCTCAGAGACGTTCTCTGATCTCACTAACATGCGGACCCGATTCGCCATTGCAGGCCGCTCGTCAATCATGCGGCCGACGGACCAGTATTAGCGGTCAACTCTGTCGAAATTTTGGGTCAGAAGCAGTTCACCTTGCTGACGCAAGTCCAAAATGGTTAAGATACCCAGCCGGTGGACCCTGGCGGCTGCCATCCGGCCAATGCCACGAAACCGCCCAACCGATAACTGCCCGACAAGGCACAACACCCGGATCGTTATCCAGTTGGAGCCTACGCTGTATTCAGACGGTTTTCAGCAACTACAACCCGAAGAATGAACGCTCGACTACTGTCTGTCGGTAAATACTTAGTTAATGTGGCAGTTCTGCTTCATTTGAGAGCCTGTTTCAACTTGTTGAATGAATTCCCCCTGACCAACAACTATATCCAACCCGTTGGATCAGTCCCTTGTCGATGTTGTTTGATCACCGACCAGTCTGCGCCGTATTTCGTTGGAAACTGCGATTTGGCATGTCGGCCTGTTTCAAGGCACTCCCATCGTTCAGTCCGTCTGGGCCGTCGCCAATCATCAGCACCCGGTGGCCCCCCGCCTGTAATTGCCGAAGCCGGTCGAATTTTTACTGCGGCTGGCAGTCAAAAACCACAGTGCCCTCGTCAAACCAGCGGGCCATGCCGGGCCGGGCAGTGGCATTCTTGCCCGACAGCAGCTACGTCACGTGAGTGGACCGGAGTTCGTCAAACATGGCACCGAAACCGGGTCGGTACTGATTGGGGAAGCTGAACTACCCCCGGTACTGCTGCTCAACGGCGACGTGAACGGTAGGCCCGGCGGAGTCGACTATGGTCTGTGAAGATCGGAGCGCCGACCGCACAGACCACGGGAACAACTCACAAACGCACGGGACCCGATCCCGGCGATCCAGCCGTCCACGATTTCCTGTGGAGCAGCGGGCGATACGACGATTTGTGCTGATCCGCAACCACGTCGCTCAGGCTGATGGGCGGCTCACAGCCGATGGAACCGAGCCGTTCGACCACCTCGGAGCGTCAGCTTGTCGGGCTGGCAGGCAGGTGTACATACCGCCGAGTTTGAGGGCAAGCCGGTAAGTAATGAACTGTTCTATTCCGACGTGGCTCAGTATTCACCGGTTTGAACCGGGTACTATCAGGTCGTACCTGCCGAGTCACTTACCACTTCGCAGAACGCAGCTTGTCCGGCTCCACGACCCGGATACCACCCGATGCCGTCATCTCAATGAAGCTGGCTCTTTTGAACTCCGTCAACGTGCGGATCAGCGACTCGGTGGCCGTGCCGACGATAGCCGCCAGATCATCCCGCGAGAGTTGAATAAGTTCGCCCGCCTGCTGCCCGTGCAGGTTCAGCAGCGTATCAGCTACCCGTCGCCGAAGCGAGTTGTAGGCCATCCCCAGCAACTGGGCTTCGCGCTCGGCCACCCGACCGGCCAGCAGCTTGATAAACTGCTGACCAACAACCGGCTTAGCCAGCATCAACTGCCGGAAGTCGGCTTTCGGTACGTACACTAACTCAGCGTCGCTCACCGTCACGGCCGAGTCCGTATAATTACTGTCTTCGAGCAAAGGTGCGTAGCCAAAAAAATCGCCGGGGTGGTACAGGCCCGTAATCAGTTCTTTCCCGTCGGCGTTGGCCCGCACGGTCTTAACGCTGCCCGATTGCAGAAAATAGAGCCAGACCGGATCATCGCCTTCCGAATAGACGTACTGCTTCCGACGCACGGCGTGAACCCGGCGGTCGACGGGCAGTTGCCCGTTGCCCGCCTGACAGGCATCGGTCAAAAACCGCTCGAGTGCATCTTGCCGACTGTCATGCGCGGGTTGCAGCGGAGACTGGTCAAACTGCGGTTGGTTCGCTATCGCGGTATCGCTGACGTTTCGAAAACGGTTCAGCCGCCCGTCAATGGCACTGAGCAGTTCCGACTCATCGAACGGTTTGGTCAGGTAGTCATCGGCCCCCAGTTCCATACCCCGGCGAAAGTCGGTCCGTTCAATTTTGGCACTCAGGAAAATGAATGGTACGCCCGCTAAGTGGGGGTTTTTGTTGAAAATGTGCAACACCCCGTACCCATCCAGTACAGGCATCATGATGTCACAAATAACCAGGTCGGGTTTGTCGGCCAAGGCTTTCTCAACGCCAATCTTTCCGTTTTCGGCCGTTTGAACGCTGTAGCCGGTGAGTTCGAGAATCTCCGCCGTGTTATTGCGAATCAGGTCGTTGTCTTCAATCAACAGGATTGTTGTCATAAGCCCCCGGCCAAAACGTCGGACCGCCCGGAAAAGGTGTTTGTTGTCGTTGAGAAAGGCAATTTCAGTGTAACGGTCGTGCCCTGATCCAGCACACTGTGCAGGGCCACCGACCCGCCCATCAGGTCCACGTAGCGGCCCACGATATGCAGCCCCAGTCCGGTTCCGGCGATGTTGGCGACGTTTTTAGCCCGGAAAAACCGCTCGAAAAGATGTTCCTGATCGGCCTTCGGTATGCCAACCCCCTGGTCCTGCACCACCAATAGCAGTTCCCGGTTCGTACACGTTGCCCGAACGGTGGCAGTTGACCCCGGCCCCGAGTACTTGATGGCGTTAGCCAGCAGATTGATCAGGATTTTACGCAGCAGCGACGGATCGAGCCAGACCGGAGACGGGCACGAGGGGTAGGTCTGTATCGTCTGGCCCGGTTTCAACAGTCCCTGCATATCCGCCACGATTTCGCTCATCAACCGCGCCATATCGACCTCGGCGGGGTGGCTCTCGACCCTGCCGGCTTCGATCTTGCCCACCGACAGAAACTCCTCGAGAATGTCGTTGAGGTGTTTGACCGAACTCCGAATGAGATCAAGGTGCTTTTTGCGCTTGTCCTGCTGGTCGGCCCCGGCGTATTTTTCGACTAAAGTAGCTGATGTCTGGAGAACTGTCAGCGGGGTGCGGAACTCGTGGGAAGCCATCGAAACAAACCGGGATTTGAGTTCGCCTAACTGCTGCTCGGCGGCTAATGCCTTGGCCAGTTCATTCTTCGACTGCCCCAACTGATCGAGCGTATTCATCAGGGCGTGGGTACGGTCAGCTACCTTCTGCTCCAGTTCGGCGTTGAGCTGTTCGACCTGTGCTTTCTGCTCGAGAAGCTGGCTCTGGGCTTCTTTTTTGAGGGTGATGTCGATGATGTAAGCCACGGCATACAAGGTATCGTCGAGCTGGAAGTAACTCAAACTGATCTCGACCGGAAATAGGGAACCATCCTGTCGGCGGGCGTGCAGGTCACGGTTGTGCCCCATCGCCCTGACTAAGGGATTAGCCGTGAACGACTGGCGCAGTCTTTTGTGGTACTGATTCGTGGTGTTGGGCACCAACTGGTCGACCGGTAAACCTTCCAGGTCGCCGGTTGCGTAGCCGAATAGCTGTTCGGCCAGTTGGTTGGCCGATACAATCGTTCCCCCGTCGTCCGAAACGACAATGCCAACGGTAGCGTTGGTGAAAACGGCTTCGTAGCGCCGGACGCTGTGTTCCAGTTCCCGCTCGGCCTGCTGCAACTCCCCCTGGTCGATGATCTGAACGAGGGCGTAGAACCGGTCGTGGGCCTCGAACGCGTTGACGGTGAGCTGTCCCCAAAACGGCTGACCGTTCAGCCGCCCGATTTGCGCCGTTTCTTCGTGCTGACCAGTCTGCCGGATTTGCGCCACTAAACGGGACCGGCATTCGGTATTCAACGGGGGTGTGCGCAGCGAACGGGACCGGACGGGGTCGTTCAGTAAGGCCTTTTCCGACGAAAATCCCAGCATCCGCATCCCGGCAGGATTGACCCGCACAAACCGCTCGTCGCCCAAATCGTAGATACCAACGAAGTCGTTGCTTTTCGAGAAGAGCAAATCGGTCAGGGTACTCGAATACAACGTGGTTAGCATACGGCGGTAAACCCGATACGGGCAACGAACAATAAATCTATGGGACAAGTTAGCCCTAATTTTTAGTGACCGGCCAACAATCAGGCGGGCACCTGACGAATATCAGTTCGCTTGGCTGGCCAAAAGGCCACTTTTACCCCGATTACAGGTAACTGACAGTCTACCCACAGCGATACTCTTTTTGACTTTCACCTACGGAAAGCCCTCAGTATGAGACCCGATGATCCGCATCCCGTATTGTATTCGACTCAGTTGGCCGTTCTGCTGATTTTTTTCATGCCGTCGGAACCGGCCAACTGCCAGCAGCAGGCGTTGCTGACCGCTTTGGCCGATTCACTACAGGAACAACTGGGTGGTCTGCTGCGGATTTTGAGGATTGACGAGACCAACCACCCGGACGTGGTGCAGAGTTTCGCCATTACCCGGACCCCCGCTTTTGTGCTGGTTCGGCGGGGTATAGAACTGTGGCGGCAGGAAGGCCTGTCCGAAGAAACCGCGCTCGTGGGACTTATTCAGGGTTTGCTCACCAAAAAAGTTAGCTGAGCACCGGGCAACAGGAGGACTTCCGACCTCATTGATTGGACCGGTTATGAATCGGTTGCCTGATGTTTCCTTCGTCACCCGTTCCAACTACGCGCTGAGTGGCTACGCCCGCTGTTTGCCGATTTTTTTGGTACGCCCTGCCATCGGTCACTTGAGCCGGTGACGGACGATGCGGGGACGCTTAATTAATGCAGGCCCATCACGTTGACTTTTTTAATTCCTTTCAGGTGCAACTCAATGTGTCGGTCACTGGCTTTGTTATGGTATTCACTGATGATCTCAAGAATATCATAGTCGATAAAATTGGACCCGCTGCCATCAATAGTCAGCACGCTGTAGGCAGGAATTTCGTCTAATGCTTTTCGCAGATTTACTTTATTCAAAAACGTAACGTTGCTGTTGAGTTGAATATGGTGCATTTCCAGACCCTGATGTTCTGTTTTGGTTATTCGGTACTCCGCCCTGAAATTGTTCTGAATGATGAAATAGACAGATATCAACAGCCCGATACTTACGCCAATCAGCAGGTCCGTCGCCAGAATGACGACAATGGTGATCAAAAAAGGAATAAACTGTCTCCGGCCCAAACCCCACATGACGCGGTAAAGTGCGGGCTTCGTCAGGTTATAACCGGTAACCAACAGTATGGTTGCCAGAGACGCATACGGTATTTTGTTCAGCAAAAAAGGAACGAGTAATACGGCCAGCAGCAGAAAAAGGCCGTGCGTAAAGGCCGAAAGTTTTGTTCGTCCACCGGCGTCCACATTGGCGGCTCCGCGCACCACAACGGCCGTCATGGGTATGGCCCCCAGCAACCCACAGGTCATATTTCCGATTCCCTGGGCAACGAGTTCGCGGTTGACGGGCGTGATGCGATTGTGCTTGTCCAGCTTGTCGATGGCTTCGATGCAGAGCAATGTTTCCAGCGTCGCCAGTAACCCGATAATAAGCCCGTCTTTCCAGATTTGGGCAGTAGAAAACAGTTTGGTAAAGTCGGGGAAAGTGATGCTGGCAAAAATATTGGACGGGATAGTTACTAATTGGGTTTGCGTGAGTGACAGGCCGGGCAGGACGCTTATAAACGCACTGTTGAGCAGGATGCCAATAATAACGACGAAGAGCGGGGCCGGAATCAATTTCAGCTTTTCGGCAAAAGGCTGCTGAAGCAGAATAAGAACGAGCAGTGAAATGATCGTTATGAAAATTGCCCCGCCTGCCACGTGATTATTGATGTTCTCGAGAGAAACGAACGGGTTTCCCGACGAGAACAATTGACCAAAATTACTCGTCCAGAAATCGGGGCGGTCGTAGCCAAGAGCCAACGGAATTTGTTTGGAAATAAGAATAATGCCGATGGCTGCCAGCATACCTTTGATAACAGAAGACGGAAAATAATTGGCGATTCTCCCCAGCTTCAATAGCCCGAGCAGGCACTGAAACAAACCCGCAACCATGACGGCGAGCAGAAAAATTCGGTAGTCACCCAGCGAGATAATCGAAGCCGCCACGAGGGTTGTCAAGCCCGCGCCCGGCCCCGAAACCGCTAATTGCGCCCCGCTGATGAGCGTAACGACGAGTCCGCCGATGATGCCCGACAACAAGCCCGCGTAAAGCGGTGCTCCCGAAGCCAAAGCGATACCCAGACAAAGCGGAAGCGCAACGAAAAATACGGAAAGTCCGGCCGCTAAGTCATGCCTGAGCCACATGATCCGGTAATACTTGAAGGTTCGTCTCATGCGTACTACAATCAAAGCAACTTTGGCCCGTGAGCAAGCGAAAAAAGCGGAACTGAAGCAACCTCTGCAACAAAAACCGCCTGAATATACTGCTTTGCAGGCCGCGCGGAGATGAGTCAGGCGGGAAACTGATGTTCATCGGTTGTTGAGCGGGTCCCGCACCACCTGATTTGTATCAGACTCCCGGCTGACGGCCGTCAGTTGAAACCAGCTGAATGAACGGTTGCTTTGTGGGATTAACCAAACCCCGTATGACATGAAAACCATTCTTGTTCCGACCGATTTAAGTCCCTTAGCCGACGGTGCCCTTGGGGTAGCCGCCGACTTAGCCCGTACCTACGGAGCCGAAATTCTGTTGGTGCATTACCTGCCTTTTTCCATTGCTCCCCTCGGCGCAGACGCGGACTCGACAGCCATCGCCAGCTACCTCAATGAAGAGGAAGCCGGGGCCACATCCAGATTGCAGCAAGCAGCCGACAATCCGCTCTATCACGGCATTGACATCACCCCGATCACCTGCCGGGACCAAAACGGCCTGTATGCCACCGTGACCGGGCGCGGGGCTGACCAAGCCGGTGCGCCGGAGCGACAGCCCGACCTGATCGTGCTGGGAACGCACGGCACGTCGGGCTGGGACGAATGGATCTTCGGTTCCAACGCCGAGCACATCGTCCGGGCCGCACACTGCCCGGTCCTGGTCATCAAACAGGCTATCAAGGATTTTGCGCCCGTGAATGCCGTTGCCGCTATTGACATGGACGATGCCCTGAAACAACACTGGCCACCGTATCCGTTCGACGCGGGCGGCAACGGCCTGAAACAATTCGTCTACGTGAGCACACCCAGCGACAACTGCGTGCCCGAAGGAATCCACGCCTGGATGGGTGAGTTAGCTCAGGAAAAAGGCTTGACCGATTACGAATTGCACACCCGTCAGGCCCGCACGGTGGAAGTCGGCATCCTGAACTACGCCCGCGAGCGGCAGGCCGATCTGCTCGTGCTCTACACGCACGGCCACACCGGACTACGCCATTTGTTGCAGGGCAGCGTGGCCGAAGACATCCTGAATCACGCGCCCCTGCCCGTGCTGATTTTACGCATCAAAAACTGATTTCACCGAACTCGACATGGCTTTTCTGGGTGGATCAGTGTCGGTATTCGCCCTGCGGTGGGCGGTCGGCTTTTTGGGAAACATCTCCCGGTCACGGGATATGGGTTTCAACGCACGGGTAACCGCAACCGTTATGCTTACCGGCATCGGCTCGTGGCACCTGGCACCTGTCACCTGGCCCGGCCCGGCCCGGCCCGGCCTGCTTACCTATGTGGTGGAATATGGTGGAAGGCTTGCTGCCTTATCCGCCCTTCATGGTCTATCTATCGGGTGTGCGGGAAATATGCCGGAGCCCAGGTCTACTATATTCACCCACGCAGCAGTTCTGTGGATGGGACTTACTGCTCCTTTTGGCAGCCATGTTCTCCGCCAATACCTGTCTGGCCCGAATCAGTTACCCCCACCGGACGGTTTGCCGACCAGGTCCTGGCAGGTGTGGAGCCGCCCGGCATTTCAACTGCTGCACGTGGGCTGGATTTGGTTTGCAGCGTTGCACCGTCCCACACAATTACGAACTACGATTCATGCCTGAGACAGACCGTCACAGGGGTAAGAAAGTAAAAACAACTCAACGTTATGATGGAAACTACCATGAAAGCCGCCGTTGCCCGCGTATATGGACAGCCGTTACAAATTGAACAAGTGCCGGTACCAACCATAATTCCGGGCCGGATTCTGGTCAAGGTCGCGGCCTGTGGCGTGTGCCACACCGACCTCCACGCCATCAACGGCGACTGGCCCGTCAAAGCAACGCTGCCGCTGATTCCGGGGCATGAAGGAGTCGGGACGGTGGCGGCAGTCGGGGCCGGGGTGCAACACGTGAAAGAAGGCGACCGGGTGGGCGTTCCCTGGCTGTTTACGGCCTGCGGCCACTGTACCTATTGCCTATCGGGCTGGGAAACACTGTGCGAGAGTCAGCAAAACACGGGCTACTCGGTGCCGGGCAGCTTTGCAGAATACGTCCTGGCCGATCCCAATTACGTGGGGCCGCTGCCCGACGGTTTATCCTTTCACGAAGCCGCTCCCATCGTTTGCGCCGGGGTAACGGTTTACAAAGGCCTGAAGGAAACCGAAGTCAAACCCGGCGAATGGGTCGTGATTTCGGGCATTGGCGGGCTGGGGCATCTGGCCGTGCAGTACGCCAAAGCAATGGGGATGCACGTCGTTGCGGTGGACATCAGCCCCGATAAACTTACGCTGGCGACCTCAGTTGGGGCTGATCTGGTGGTCAACGCGGCCACCGAAGATACGGTTGCCGCCGTTCAGAAAGCCATCGGTGGGGCGCACGGCGTGTTGATCACGGCCGCGTCACAACCAGCGTTTGCCCAGGGTGTCGGGATGCTCCGCCGGGGTGGAACGCTGTCGTTGGTGGGGTTGCCACCGGGCGAGTTCGGCCTGAATATTTTTGAGATGGTGCTGACCCGCAAAACCGTCCGGGGGTCCATTGTGGGCACCCGGCTCGATCTGGCCGAGAGCCTGTCGTTTGCCGCCGAAGGCCGGGTCAAGGTGCATTACAGCCGGGAACCCTTAGAAAATATTAATCAGGTTCTTACCGATTTAAAAGCCGGACAGATCAACGGCCGCGTGGTGCTGGACATCAATTAATTCCGACCATTTTTTCCATGAAAAAAATCCTCGTCACCACCGATTTTTCCGCCAACTCAAAGGCGGCCATTCGCTTTGCTATCCAACTCGCTTCGCAGAGCGATACCGCGCTGCCGTTTTTGCACGTGTAGCACGTCATGCGGCTGACAACCTGGAATGAGACAACCTACGCGGCTCATGAAAAGGGCGAAGTAGCGAAGGTTCGCAAAACGCTCGACGACTTCGTTAATTCGGTCTGTAAATCTCAGAAAGTCAACTCGACAAATCATCTGTGCGTCATCCAGAATTCACCGTTTGGTGACAGCACCATCATGGCATATGCGGCTGACCACGCCTTCGATTACATCTGCCTCAGTGCGCGGGGAGCCGGGATGATGGAAAAACTATTCGGCAC
>JAYTAC010000373.1:0-1441 GCA_043737755.1 Spirosoma sp. | reverse complement strand
ACCTGATTCCGTTCAGCCGGGAGACGCTGCCGCAGATCTGGGACAACCGGGTAGTGCAGGCCCGCTACAGCATCCCCATATCGCTGCCCAACGTCAAGCTGCTGCGCTACATCAACCTGACGCCCGGTTTCTCGCTACAGGGCGATATTTATACCAAAAAGCTGAGTTACGAGTACGTCGGTTACGGCAACCTGATCAACGTCGACCCCGTGACGGGGCGGTACGTCGTGAATCAGAATGCCGTTAGAATCGACACGGCACGCGGATTTTTTCCGTCGTATAACTTCTCGGCCAACGCCAGCCTGAATACCCGCTTTTACGGAACGTTTTTTATCCGGGGCAAGCGCATCGAAGCCATCCGGCACACGGTAGCCCCGTCGATTTCGCTCAGCTACATCCCGGATTTCACCAACCCGATCTTCGGGCAGTTTCAGGTGTTGCCCGCCGTGGGCAGTTTGGCTTATCTGAAGAATTCTCCGTACCGGCGGACGCTGTCGCGGTTTCGGGGGCTGGGCGGCAGCAGTGGCGGGGGCGGCAGCACGGAGTCAGCATTTGTTTCGTTTGGCATCGTCAATCAGTTGGAGATGAAGGTCCGCACCCGTGGCGACTCAACGGGGCTGGATTTCAAGAAAGTACCGATCTTTGATAACATCAGCCTGACGGGCAGCTACAACCTCTTGGCCCCGGACTACAAACTGTCGCCGATTTCGGTGAGTGCCAACACGCAGATTTTCAAAAACATCAGCTTCAACTTCTCGTCTACCTTCGATCCCTACGCGCTTCGACCGTATGGCGGCATTGCGCAGTATTATTTACCAACGTCAACAGACCCCGTCCCACCCATCAGCTTTTCGCCGTCGATTCTGCGGGTCCGGGACGAGGACGACGAACCCTACCTTAACCGGGAGTTTGAGCGAGTGCCGGGACGATACGCGTTGCAGGCCGGGCAAGGGCTGCTGCGGCTGACCAATATCCAGGCCTACGTGAGTGCGCGGTTTGCGCCGAAGCAGGCCGACAAGCCCAAAACCAGTGCCACCGCATCCGACGCGACGCTGAAAGCCATCAACAACAACCCCGAACTGTACGTCGATTTCAACATCCCGTGGTCCATCAACGCGAGCTACACCTTCGGACTCACCAAACTCACGCCCGAAATCTCGCAGGTGATTCAGGCCCTGACCCTGACGGGGGACCTGAGCCTGACGCCCAAGTGGAAAATTACCGTGCAGACGGGCTACGATTTCCAGTTCAAAAGCCCCACGCTCACCACCATCGGCATCAACCGCGACCTGCACTGCTGGGAGATGGCCTTCAACTGGACGCCCTACGCCGGGAACAACCTGCGGGCGGGCAACTACTCCTTCGACCTGCGGGCACGGTCGTCCATTTTGCAGGAACTTAAACTCTCCCGCCGACGCAGTTTCTACGACCGGGGCGGCTT
>JAYTAC010000372.1:0-21686 GCA_043737755.1 Spirosoma sp. | reverse complement strand
GGTGGCGTCGTCTATTTTCGAGACCAAGATGAACGAGTCGCTCGCCAACAACGACTTCGCCATTCTGTACCGCACCAACGCGCAGTCGCGGGCATTTGAGGAAGCCCTCCGAAAATTAAGCATCAAATACCGCATCATCGGGGGCCTGTCGTTCTATCAGCGCAAGGAAATCAAAGACCTGATTGCGTATATGCGGTTCACGGTGAATCAGCAGGACGAAGAAGCGTTCAAGCGGATTATCAACCTGCCCAAACGCGGCATCGGCGATACGACGGTTGCCAAAATCAGCGTTATCGCGGCCGAGAAAGAAGACTCGGTCTGGGAGATTGTGGCGGAGATTGGAAAGCACGTCACGGGCCGGTCGGCGGTTGCCATTGAGGGCTTTGCCGACCTGATTAAAAGCTTTAAACTGCTTCTCGACAAAAAAGACGCCTTCGAGGTGGCCTCGCACATCGCCAAAACGTCGGGTCTGCTCAAAGAACTCTATGACGACAAAACCGTGGAGGGACTCGCCCGCTACGAAAACGTGCAGGCACTGCTGAACGCCATCAAGGAATTTGTCGATAATCAGGACAACGACGATAAGAGTCTCGGCGCGTTCCTGCAATCGGTATCGCTGCTGACAACGGCCGACGAAAAAGAAGATGACGGCGACAACGACCGCGTGACGCTGATGACCATCCACGCGGCCAAAGGGCTGGAGTTCAAGCACGTCAACATCGTTGGGCTGGAGGAGGACTTGTTTCCGAGTCAGATGATGCTCGAAAGCCGCAATGACCTTGAGGAGGAACGGCGGCTGTTTTACGTGGCCATTACCCGCGCCGAAAAACGCCTGACGGTTTCCTACGCCGAAACGCGCTACCACTACGGGCGGCTGAAAATGTGCGAACCCAGCCGGTTCCTGCTCGAAATAGACCAGAAGTACATGACCATGTCGAAGCACCGGGCGGCTCCCAGCCGCACGGACTTCGACCGGCCGGAGCGGGACCGGAGCGAAACGACCTCAACGGGTGGGTCGATGGCTTTTGTGCGGAGCTTAGCGCAGAAAACGGCCCGTTCGCAGGCCCCGCAGCCGCTGATTACGCATACGCCGTCGGACGACTTCGCGCCTACCAGCACCGCAGAACTGAAGGCCGGGCAGCGCGTGGAGCACGCCAAGTTCGGTTTTGGCACGGTTAAAGCGGTGGACGTGAATGGCACCGAACGCAAAGCCACAATTCTGTTCGAGAAAGCGGGTGAGAAGGTACTGCTGCTGAGTTTCGCGAAACTGCGGGTGGTGGTCTAATTGGTAAGGATGATGGGGTAAAAATTATCAATGGTGAACTGGTTCTCCTGATTTATGAAAACGCTACAATATCGCTTAATTCTAACCCCCGAACCCGAAGGTGGCTACACGGTTAAAGTGCCCGCCATTCGGGGGTGTATCACGTATGGCGAAACTATTGAAGAAGCCATTGCAATGGCCAAAGACGCTATCGAAGGTTGTCTGGAAGTATTAAAAGAAGAAGGGCAACCCATTCCGCCAGATGACAGTCAGACGCTGGAATACTCGCTAAACCTGACGACCGAATTGGTATGAATTTGTCTCCAAAACGGTTAATCAAGCTATTAGAAGAGAATGGGTTTTATCTCAAACGAATGGGGAAGGGCAGCCATCACATTTACTACAACCCTGATACAAAAATCACGGTCCCTGTACCTGTTCACGGCAAGGATATGAAGAAAGGCACGTTTATGGGAATATTGAAGGACGCTGGCATCAATACAGCAAACTTAGCCTGACAATTAGTTGAGACCGCACGGCCGACAAGCTGAAATCATACAAAACCGCTTCCCGTCGTCGTTCTTCTTCGTAGTGCCCCACTATCCCGCGTAACCCAATGAATGCCCCCGGTACTCTGCTTACCAGTCTGATTGTTCTGCTGATGTCGCTTTATGCCAGCGGCCAGCCGGGTAAAGATTCCACGGTAATAACCAATCCTAACGTCGAAAACCTCGGCCTTCAGGTCAATTCGGAGTATAACGAGATCAATCCGATGATTGCGCCCGACGGCCGGACGCTGTACTTCGCCCGCATCAGCCATCCCAACAACACCCACGGCGACAAAGGCAGTCAGGATATTTGGTACTCGGAGTTCGACGATGCCAGCAAGCAGTGGGGTCCCGCCCGACGCATGGGTTTTCCGCTGAACAAGGACGAATACAACTGCGCCTACAGCATCACCCCCGACGGGCAGACGATGCTCGTCAAAGGCTCCTACAGCAACGGCAACTACGAAACGCGCGGGTTCTCGCTGAGCAAGAAAACCGCCACCGGATGGTCGCCCCCGCAGCGAATGGACATTCCGAACTACGTCGGCTTGAGCAAGGGACAGTTCGACTGCGGGTTTATGTCGGCCGATGGAAAAGTGCTGCTGATGGCGTTCAGTGAGAAAAAGAACAGCAAGGAAGACGATATCTACGTCAGTTTTCGGCAGAAGGACGGGTCGTGGAGCAAGCCGATGGACCTCGGGGTGGAGGTGAACACGAAATTCACGGAGACAACGCCGTTTTTAGCCTCCGACGGAGCCACGCTCTATTTTTCGAGCAGCCGCGACGGTGGACTGGGCAGCAACGACATCTACGTCTGCAAGCGAGTTGACAAAACTTGGAAGCACTGGAGCAAGCCCGTCAACCTGGGTCCCAACGTGAATACCGACGGTTACGACGCCTACTATACGCTGTCGGCGTCGGGGGAATATGCGTACCTGACGACGTTCAAAAACACGCTCGGCAAGGGTGACATTGTGCGGGTTAAACTCACCGACGACCGCCCGGCGAATCAGCCCGGCCGGTTGGGTGGGGGTGGGGAAGTTGCCGAAAACCCCAACATCCGGCCCGATCCGGTGGCCCTCATCAGCGGCCGGGTCATCGACCAGACGACGGGAAAGCCCATCGAAGCCCGAATTGTTTACCAGACCCTGCCCGACGGTGCCGAAGCAGGTGAGGCTACGTCGGACCCAATCACGGGCGAGTACAAAATCGTGCTGCCCTACGGCCAAAAATACTCGATGCGGGCCATCGCCAAAGACTTCATCGCCGAAGGAGATAACGTCGATCTGACGGAGACGAAAGGCTTTCAGGAGATAAAAGGCAAGGAGCTCAAACTTGTTCCCATTGAGGTTGGCCGCTCGATCCGGTTGAACAACATCTTCTTCGATACGGGCAAAGCTGAATTGCGTTCGGAATCAAGCCCCGAACTCGACCGATTGGTGATAACGCTCAACGAAACCCCGAAAATGGTGATTGAGGTGCGCGGCCATACCGACAATACCGGCTCGAATGAAATTAACGCTAAACTCTCGCAGGACCGCGCCGACGCCGTGCGTGAGTATTTCATCACCAAAGGCATCGAACCCGACCGGATGGCCAGCAAAGGTTTCGGCGAAACAAAGCCTGTGTCGACCAATGATACCGACGAAGGGCGTCAGCAAAACCGGCGGGTGGAGTTTTTGATCGTGAAGAAGTAAGGTATCACGGACTGGGGCGCGTAGACCTCAGTCCGTTTTTGTCTGTAGTACAAATACAAACGGACTGAAGTTTGTGTTACCTACTCAGTCTAACCCCGGTCGTTGAAACGCTCTCGCACCGGGAAAGAGCGTTTCCATCTCCCGGCGCAACCGGCTGAGCAGGGCCAGGAGATCAAGCAAATCGTCGGTCTTTTCCGGGTAGTGCAGCAACATCGTCTGCCAGGCCAGCAGCGACCGGTCGATGCTCACCAGCACGAGCTTGGCCTTTCCTAAGTGGTAGCTGTTTAGTTTCGCATCGTCGGTCGGGTCGGTCTGGGCGCGGAGGGCTGATTGAGTTTTAACGGGAATCAGTGTCCGATACCAGCGAATCATCTCCCAGGCATCCTTCAGCGTGTGCAGCGTCGGCATGGCCTCCTGTTCAGTACACAAACCCAGTTCTACCGCCCGGAGTTGCTGTCTCCCGGCTTGTTCGAGCAAGCCCTTCTCGTCGTCGAACCAAGTGCCCGTTTGGGTGAGGTAAGCATTGGCGAGTTCCACAACGGATTGATGTTCAGCGTCAGCCGGTCTGGTAACTGCGGCTAATTCTAAATTTTGTATGTGTGACTCATTGGGGACGTCGAATCCTGATAACTCGTTTGTGCGGTTCAGATTGATGATATACTGCTTCGTTAGAGTCAGCGCGTCGGTGAGTTGCTGAACCAGACCAGGACCGGCGACCATTGGTTTGGCCAAGCCGGTCTCGGACTGAATCTGAAAGCTTCGGCAACGGCTCGTGAACAGGCACCGCTCACACCACGCGTCGCAGTGATTATAGATGTCTGGAATCAATTGGCTTTGCATATTTATTGGTAGTTACGGTATAAGTAGTACTATTATTCTGTAAACGTACTAAATTTCAAAATTATATGTACGATACGCATTTGTGAAAAATTTTACTCAAGGCAAATAGTACCCCGTAAGACAAATCAGTTAATAAACCGTGCAAATAGTAGCTTTGTAAAGCTATTGTTCTCTTACCCTTTACTATGCAACTCAACGCTGGGTGCGAATTGCTGTTTGATGCCGAAGGGCCAACTCCGTTGGTGCTGATGCTGCGCCCGCGCTCCGGGGCCGGGCAGTGGATTATGCGGGAAGAATACCAGATAACGCCCGCCGTCAACGTCACCGAGTTCACCGATATGTACGGCAACCTCTGCCAACGGGTGGTGGCTCCCGAAGGACTCGTTTCGATCCATTTTTCAGCTACCGTTCAAACCGCCGACTTCATCGATGTCGCGCCCGGTGCTCCCTATACGCCGGTCGAGGACCTGCCCGACGACGTGCTGCACTACACCCTGCCCAGCCGCTACTGCCAGTCCGATCAGTTGGGCAGTCTGGCCGCGCAGATTACGGCAACTGCCGAGCCGGGCTACGACCAGGCCGATGCCATCTGCCGGTGGATTCACGAGCATGTGCGGTATCAGTACGGCACCAGCGATGCCAGCACCTCGGCCGTCGACACGGCCCGGAGCCGGGTGGGTGTCTGCCGCGATTTCACGCATCTGGGCATCTCGCTGTGCCGGGCACTCACGATTCCGGCCCGCATGGTCGTTGGTTATCTGTACCAACTCGACCCGATGGACCTGCACGCCTGGTTTGAGGGGTACGTGGATGGCCGCTGGTTCACTTTCGATGCCACCCAGAAACAGCCGTGCGGCAACCGCATTACCGTTGCCTACGGTCGCGATGCTGCCGATGTTGCCTTCACTACCCAATTCGGGCCGATGACGCTCTGCACGATGAAAGTTTGGGTGAATGCCGTCCTGCCCGACGATACGGAGAAGGAGATAGATGACGTTGATAAAAAAGCAGTTCTCGTGCCAACCTTCAGCACTTCGGTGGGGTCTGACAACTAAACACAACCCGGACAATGAGCCAACGACTACTCCTGTTTGCCTTCCTTACTGCGGCCACCGCCTGCCAGCGGGAGACTGATATTCAGCCGACTGCACAGACGCTGTCGGGCGAGGTAGCCGGTATGTACCGCACCAATGTGTATGTAGACCCGTCGTGCGTGGCATTAGCAGCCGACAAGATGCCGTATACCGAATTACGGGCTGAGTCGGACAGTACCGTTACGCTGACTTACACCAACCTGTATCCGGTTCGGAGCAGCGAGCGCATTCCAAACGTTATGTTGCGTCGCGGGACCGATGTCATTCACCTGCATGTCGCCGACACCAGCATTGGCACCCTGCAAACGGACCGCATTTTTATGAACAACGGGATGGAAAAGCAGGGAAACCTGCTGCGTGTTTCGCTTCAGAACGACCTCCGACGGCCAGTATATTTCGCCGGATTCAGATAGTCTGTGTCCTTGGTATGGCAATAAAAAAGCGCGGTATCGTTGGATGCCGCGCTTTTTTGTGACTATGTTTCTGCTTACCGAACAGCGAACTCACCGGCCCCGATGCGGAAGCCTTCCGAATAGAGTTCGACGGTGTATTTGCCCGGCTTGTAGGGAATGCCACGCGTGTAGAGCAGTTCAACGTTTTGGCCGTTGCTGGTATAATTGACCGTTTGCTTCGTCGTGTAAATGGTTTCATTACCATCGACGCTGAACGTACCCGATCCGTTGGCCATGTCGGACACCACTGCCCCCTGTGGGTCGAGGACGCGAACGAATACATCTTTTGGTTCTTCCTTGGTCAGCGGGTTGTCCAGCAGCGTGTACACCAGCTTTATTTTATCGAGACGCCGGGCTTTATAAGCATCGTCTGCTTTCACTTTGCCTTTGGTACTGACCGAGAAAATTTTCACGTTCTGGGCCTTCAGCGCAGCGGCACGGGTCACTTTGGTGCTTAGTTCCTCATTCTGCGAAACGACCTGCGAAACAACCGTCGTTACCGAATCACGAAATTGCTGGCCTTTCACCTTAAGACCGGTATTCTCCTCGTCCAGTACTTTCACGTTGGTTGCCAGCGTCACATTTTCCCGTTGCAGATTGGCAATAAGCGTGTCTTTCTCGATCAAAAACGCTTCGTATTGCTTGATCTTGGCGTCGTATTTAGCAATGGAAATCCGGTTGCCTTTGCGCAGCGACGCCCGGTCGCCTTCCAACTGCACCTTCATTTTTTCCAGTTCCGTAACGTCACCACCTAATTTTTGAACTTCGGCAATTTTAGCATCCAATGCTGTCGAAATCGAATCTAACTTGACGCGGGTCGTCGAGAGTTCCTCGACGCGCTCGGAGATGGTTACCTCCTGATTTTCGGCAACCTTTTTCTGGTCGAAGTACAAGTAGCCGGACACACCGGCCAGGCCCGTCATGATGATTAGGGCGGCTAACAGGGCACCGTTTGTTTTGGGTCTTTGTGGATTATTCTCCATGGAAAAATTCAGTTTAACGATTGAACATGCACTTTTTACTCGTGTAGAGATTGCTGCATCGGATCGGGTTAGGTAAGAGTATAGTTTGGCTACAGAGGCAATGGCTTTTGGCGGCAATTGCAGTAGTGTAACGTAAGTGACGTAAGCTGTATTGTTCACTATTGCCCATCCGCCAGTGGCAAAGTTGTGGAACAAATGCCTGATAAACAAGTCCGTTTGCCGTACAATCAATAACCAGACGGGCCGATATCCTCCCCGAACAGGCCTGTTGAGCGTGTTCAGGGATAGTTAACAACAAACTGTTCCGGCTGTTTATAGGGGTAAACCCTGCCCGTATGCCCGAATTGCCCGAAGTCGAAATTCGCCGTCAGTACCTCGAAACCTCATCGCTTTTCCAACCCATTCAGCACATTGAGGTGGAAGACAAAAAGTTGATCACCACCGACTATCCTATCTTGATGAGCACCCTCGCCGGACGGCAGTTTACGGGTACGCGACGGGTGGGCAAAAACCTGTTCGTGCTTACCGACGAGCCGAACGTAATCGTCAGAATGCACTTCGGCATGACCGGCGATCTGGAATACTACCACGCGTCGATCGACCGGCCCCGTTTCGCCCGGATTGTGTTTGAATTCAGCAATGGATATAATCTTGGCTTCCTATGCCCGCGCAAATTTGAGCGGGTTGGTTTGGTGAGCGACATCGACGCGTATCTGCGGGACAAAAAAATTGGCCCCGATGGATTAGACATTTCGTTGGACACGCTGACCAATCACGTCCGGCGCAAAAAGGCCTTTATCAAACCCGTTCTGCTCAATCAGGGCGTAGTCGCCGGGCTGGGCAACTGGATTGTGGACGAGGTGCTGTTTCAGGCATTCGTGCATCCCGAACAACGTGCCAACACCCTGACCGACGCGCAGATGACCCAACTCCACGATGCCATCCGACTCGTGCTTCAGACCGCTATTCGCCACGAAGCTACCTACCGTGATTTCCCGAATGATTTCCTGATTCATGTTCGCGAGTGGGATGATTCGCCGTATGACGATGTGGAAGCGCACAAGTTCTGTCCCCGCTGCCGCACCCGCATCGAACGCTCCACGGTTGGCGGGCGCACCACGTTCTTTTGCCCTCAGGAGCAGGTGTTGCCGTGACGTTTTCCTGTGACTCGTAAGATAGAGGAGTGACGCCAGCCTACAAATCCTTAATGTTGCCAAACCCGATTACATCCCGATACGCCGGGTTGTCGCGCAGTTCGGTGGCACGGAGGAGTTTGTCGGGGCCGAATTTGGTTTTCATGTCGTAGAGCGTCTGGCGGAGTTTGTCTTTGCGCGAGTGATCCTCAAACAGGCTCAGCGGCACCGAGTCGGCCGGGATGAACCGGAAAACGGCTACGCACATAGTCCGCAAATACTCGTTCAGGACTGGTTCGCAACGGTGCGCTTCCTGAAACTTGACCAACCGTAGCTTTATAATCTGATACAGTTCGGGGCCATCCTGCTTCGGTTCGGGGAAACGCACTTCGTAGTTGTACGTTTTCCCGTTGTGATACCGGCACGAAAACGACATCTCTTGACAAAACACGCCCTGCCGGACCATCCGCCGTTCGAGCGTCAGGCACAACGACAGCAGCAGTTCGTCCAAGCGCTCGGGTGTGCTGCGCTGCTCGGTCGAGATCGTGCGCATCGCCGACATGCTCTTGTAGTCACTGCTCAGGTCCAAATCCACTTCTCCCCCAAAATTCAGCCGCAGGTGCCAATGCCAGCCAACGATGCTTTTGCAGGTCGCCCGCAGGTGTTCGGGCGAGGCATAGCGCAGGGCCAACGGCGTATGGATGCCCCCCGCCTGCAACCGGGCGGCCATTCCCTCGCCAATACCGGGCAGATCGGTCAGGCACAGCGAACGCAGCACATCGTCGATCGTGTCGGGTGTGATGATGGTCAGGCCGTCGGGTTTTTGAACATCCGAGGCTAATTTGGCTAAGAACACGTTCGGGGCAATGCCAATGGAACACCGCAGGTAGTCGCCCACGTCCTGCCGGATGGCCCGTTTGATGTCACGCGCCACCTGCTGCATGTCTTTGTAGACCAACTGGTAATTGGTTAAATCCACCACGGCTTCGTCAATGCTTTTAGGCACCACGTCGTCGGCGAATCGTTTGAGCACATTTATAATCTTAACGTGGTACTCCCGGTAGCGGGTGGGGTGCGTTTCAATCGGGATCAGATCGGGGCACAACCGCATAGCCTCGTCTAAGCGCATACCCGTTTTCACGCCCCGCAGCTTAGCTTCTACCGACGGGGCGATAACGCAGCCCTGCCCGCCCGTATACACGCACACGCCCACCCCCGCAGCCAAAAGTTGACCTGCTGTTCGCAGGAGGCAAAAAAACTGTTCATATCCACAAACAGTACGGTTGGCAAAATGTGATCGGTAAGGCGGTTGCGGTTCATTGATTGGTCCATAAGAAAGTGGCCCGAAAAAGTGGTCACCCGCCTGTAATTGTAGTATGTTTGCGTAATACAAGCGCAATATATTTTACTTGTATTATAATATCTATTATTCATACGATAATAATGGAAAAATGTTTGGACAAGATTGACGGCACCATGAGCATACAAACCCGTCTGAAACAGGTTTTCGATGCGCTTGGCATTACCATTTATCAGATTGCCAAAGAGTTGGGTGAGAACCCGTCGAAGTTTTACAACATTCTGAATGGTCGGGCCAAGCCGTCCTACGACACGATCATGAGTTTGTTGGCCTGCTACCCGCAAATCAGTGCCGATTACCTGATTCGGGGTATTCTACCGGTGCTTACCTCGCCCGAGACCAACGCCGTGATGACCAATACCGACGAAGACACCACGGAGGTGCCGTTCGTGCCGGTGCGTTTTTACGCCACGTTCGTAGAAAGCTACGCCGATGGGATGGGCACAACGGACAGCGAGATGTTTCGCGTGCGCAAACCCGTTACCAAAGGCCATAAGCAGTCCGTTGTGCTGGAAATTTCGGGCAACAGCATGAGTCCACAGTTGGCGCATGGGGCCAAAGTGCTGGCCGTGCCGGTCAACCAAAGCGACTGGGAGTATCAGTCGGGGGGAGTTTTTGCGGTGATGTACCGGGATTATTTCGTGGTCAAACGCATCCGCGATAACGAACTGATTACCCGAAAATACCTCACGCTCCACTCCGATAACCCCAACGGCGGCAACGTGACGGTGCCACTGCAGGACATTCGGGGGCTGTGGAAAATCGTGACGATTGTGGAGGCTCCGGTGGAGTAACGTGGTTGCCAATAATGAGCCTTTACTTGCCCACTGTTGATAACAGGGATAAACACAGATGCTCACATCCGCCACATGGAACGTGCATCGGCGGACGAGTTGGTACTACTGAGCCAGCAACTGGAAGAATACGTTAGTGAATCAGGCGAACAGAAGGAAAATCGCTTCGGGGCCTTGCGCCAGGCTCTGGCCCGGTTGCGTGATCGGTCTAACCACGAGTTGATGCTGGTCAATGAACTCATCGGCTTTTCAACGGTAGCCTAAAATCTCAATGCCGGGGTACGCATTATCTCACTGCGTCTACATTCTTTCGGGCGGGTCCCTTTCTCCAGCGTCGGTTTGTTTTCCGGCTGGGTTTCCGTAATTTTGCGACCTGATTTCCGGAAGGCCGTTTTGCCGAACTTACGGGAGTCTTTCTACTGTTTCAGAATCACATAACTTTCAGTATAACAAGCTAATGGCTCGCGATTTATTATTGACGAGAAACATCGGTATCGCTGCCCACATCGACGCGGGCAAAACGACGACAACCGAGCGTATTCTCTATTATTCCGGGGTAAGTCATAAGATTGGCGAGGTCCACGACGGAGCCGCCACGATGGACTGGATGGAACAGGAGCAGGAGCGGGGGATCACGATTACCTCGGCCGCTACAACCGTTGACTGGACCTACCGCGACAAAAAATACCACATCAACATCATCGACACGCCGGGCCACGTTGACTTCACGGTCGAAGTAAACCGCTCCCTGCGCGTACTCGATGGATTAGTGTTCCTCTTCAGTGCCGTTGACGGTGTTGAGCCGCAGTCGGAAACGAACTGGCGTTTGGCCAACAACTATAACGTTGCCCGCATAGGCTTCGTCAATAAAATGGACCGCTCCGGTGCCGACTTCCTGAACGTGTGCAAGCAGGTGAAGGAAATGCTGGGCAGCTACGCCGTTCCGCTTCAGTTGCCCATCGGCGAAGAAGAAAACTTCAAAGGTGTGGTTGACCTCGTTAACTTCCGGGGAATCGAGTGGAATGAAGACGATAAAGGAATGACCTTCCGTGAAGTGCCCATCCCGGCCGACATGCTGGAAGAAGCGACCGAATGGCGGGAGAAACTGCTGGAAGCCGTTGCCGAGTTCGACGATTCGCTGATGGAAAAATTCTTCGATGATCCGGCTTCGATTTCGGAGGCTGAGATTCTGGCGGCTCTTCGCAAAGCAACCATCAGCATGAAAATTGTGCCGATGCTGTGCGGTTCGTCGTTCAAAAATAAGGGTGTGCAAACCATGCTCGACTACGTGATGGCCCTGTTGCCGTCGCCGATGGACAAGGAAAGCATCTTTGGCACTAACCCCGACACGGGCGAAGAAATCTCGCGCAAGCCATCAACGACGGAACCGTTTTCGGGTCTGGCGTTCAAGATTGCCACCGACCCTTACGTTGGCCGCTTGTGTTTCGTGCGCTCGTATTCGGGCGTTCTGGAGTCAGGTTCATACATCCTGAACAACCGGTCGGGCAACAAAGAGCGTATCTCGCGTATTTTCCAGATGCACGCCAACAAGCAAAACCAGATTGATCGGTTGGAAGCGGGCGACATCGGTGCCGTTGTTGGATTCAAAGACATCAAAACCGGCGACACGCTGTCGGACGAAAAGCACCCGATTGTGCTGGAGTCGATGGTGTTTCCCGAGCCGGTTATCGGCTACGCCATCGAACCCAAGAAGTCGGTCGATCAGGATAACTTCTCGAAAGCGATTGGCAAGCTGATCGAAGAAGACCCGACTCTTAAAGTTGAGTCGAACGAAGAAACCGGCCAAACCATCATCCGGGGTATGGGCGAACTTCACCTCGAGATCATCATTGATCGGATGCGTCGTGAGTTCAAGGTAGAGGTGAATCAGGGTGCTCCGCAGGTGGCTTACAAAGAAAAGCTGACCAAAAACGTTGAACACCGCGAAGTGTACAAGAAGCAAACGGGTGGTCGCGGTAAGTTTGCCGACATCGTGTTTGAACTTGGACCTCGCGTTGAAGACGAAGCCGGGATCATACAGGCGGGTTTGGAGTTT
The DNA here is from genome assembly GCA_043737755.1 of Spirosoma sp. Classification (GTDB taxonomy): domain Bacteria; phylum Bacteroidota; class Bacteroidia; order Cytophagales; family Spirosomataceae; genus Spirosoma. The sequence continues at coordinate 9,465 of JAYTAC010000372.1, read as the reverse complement.
GTGAACGGCATTGTGGGTGGTGTGATTCCCCGTGAATTTATCCCGGCCATTGAAAAAGGTTTTAACGAATCGCTGAAAAACGGTCCGTTGGCTGGCTTCCCGCTCCAGGGCATGAAAGTGCGGTTGGTACACGGCTCTTTCCACGACGTCGACTCCGATTCGCTGTCTTTCGAGATGGCGGCTCGTCTGGGCTTCCGCGATGCAGCCCGTCAGGCGGGTCCGAAACTGCTCGAACCGATTATGGCCGTTGAAGTACTGACGCCCGAAGAATACACCGGTCCGATTACGGGCGATTTGAACCGTCGCCGGGGTGTGATGAAAGGTATGGACACGAAAGCCGGATCGCAGGTGATCAAAGCCGACGTCCCGCTGTCGGAGTTATTCGGCTACGTAACTGACCTGCGGACGATGTCGTCGGGTCGTGCCACGGCCAACCTGACATTCGCGCACTACGAAGTTGTGCCAAACAACATCGCTGAAGGCGTAGTCGCTAAAGAAAAAGGTACGGTGAAGGCGTAATTGCCCCATTGAAATAGATCATGCAGAAGGACGTTCGGGAAACCGGGCGTCCTTTCTTGTTGAGGTTGTATAGATATTCTTGAAAGAATAGTTGTAGTTTAGTGACCATGTAAAAAGTGCGAAACCATGAACGTTCAATATATTTCTGACCACAAAGGCAAGCACACGGGGGTCTACATTCCGATCAACGAGTGGAAGAAACTCACAAAACGCTACGACTGGCCAGTTGATGAAGACGATGAACCCGCTTTGACGAAAGAGTAGTTGATCGCCGATGTGAAAGAAGCATTGGAAGAGGTCAAGCTGTACAAGCAGGGTAAAATCCAACTTCAATCATTTGACGATTTTATAAATGATTTATAAGACCGTCACTTCCGTCAATTTCTCGCGCAAAGTAAAATTTTGCTCAAAAAATACCCGTCAATGAGAGCAGGGTTGATTGCTTTCGGCAAGAGGTTAGTAGGAGACCCAATGCAGGGAACATCGCTGGGACAAAGTTGCTGTAAACTTCGAATGGCGATTCGGAGTAAAGGAGCCGGGAAACGGGGCGGGGCAAGGGTCATTACGTATGTCGTGACGGAAGACGAGAAGGTTGTCTTGCTCACCATTTACGATAAGAAAGACAAAGCCGATCTTGAACCCGGCGAATTAGACGAACTGCTGAACGATTTGTAAGAGAAAGGGGTGACGGCACCCTACCATTTATCGAATTCTCCGTACCTTTGCGCCCGAATTCACCCACCCGGCCGGAGTAAATGGTTCTTTTGGCGGGTCTTGTCACCTAACGAACCACAACACAATGAGTCAGAAAATTCGTATCAAGCTGAAATCGTTTGACCACATGCTGGTTGACAAATCAGCCGAGAAAATCGTCAAAGCCGTCAAGTCGACGGGTGCCATCGTCAGCGGGCCAATTCCCCTGCCAACCGACAAAGAGATTTATACCGTGCTGCGGTCGCCCCACGTCAATAAAAAAGCGCGGGAGCAGTTCCAGCTTTGCACCTACAAGCGGTTGGTCGACATCTACAGCAGTAGTGCCAAGACGGTCGATGCGCTGATGAAACTCGAGTTGCCAAGCGGAGTCGACGTGGAGATCAAGGTATAACGATTCCAATAATCAATGGCTGGGAATGCCGCAGGAGTGAGACGTATCCGTTTCACTTTTGCGGCATTCGTGTTTTGTTTCGCTATGTTTTGCCTGAATTATACAGTCATACCCGCCGTTTTATTCGTATATTGTAGACTATAGCAAGCGACCGTGCCGCCGACAATTCCTCAGCTATGTTAAACGTAATTCAGCTACTACCCGACTCGATTGCCAACCAGATTGCCGCCGGTGAGGTGGTACAGCGGCCTGCGTCGGTGGTGAAGGAACTCCTCGAAAACTCGGTCGATGCCAAAGCCAAATCCATTCAGGTCATCATCCGGGAAGCGGGCCGGAATCTGATTCAGATTGTGGACGACGGGGCCGGGATGACCGAAACCGACGCCCGTATGAGTTTCGAGCGTCATGCCACGTCCAAAATTCGCACGTCGGACGATCTGTTCCGAATCAGAACGATGGGGTTCCGGGGTGAGGCTTTAGCGTCCATTGCGGCCGTATCGCAGATCGAGATGCGGACGCGCCGGGCCGAAGAGGAATTGGGAACGCTGATTCGGATCGAAGGGTCGGATATCAAAGCGCAGGAGTCCATTTCCTGTTTGCCGGGAACGAATCTGCTCATCAAAAACCTGTTTTTCAACGTACCCGCCCGGCGTAACTTCCTGAAGTCCAACTCAGTCGAGATGCGCCACATCATTGACGAGTTTCAGCGGGTGGCATTAGCTAATTCGGAGGTAGCTTTCTCACTGTTCCACAATGACCAGGAAGTGTATAATCTGCCCGCCGGGAAACTCAGCCGACGTATTATTGACATGTTCGGCAAAAACTACCGGGAGCAGCTAAACCAGTGCGACGAACAGACGCCCTACGTAACGGTACACGGGTATATCGGGAAGCCGGAATCGGCCAAAAAAGCCCGTAACGAACAGTTTTTCTTCGTCAATAACCGGTTCGTCAAGCACAATTACCTGCACCACGCCGTGGTGGGTGCTTATGAAGGCACACTGCCCGACGGGAGCCATCCCTTCTACGTGCTGTTCATCGATATAGACCCGTCGCACATCGACATTAACATTCACCCGACTAAGACCGAAATTAAGTTTGACGATGAACGCTCGGTGTATGCCATCATGATGGCCGCCGTTCGCAAAGCCGTGGGCGTTTACAACCTGTCGCCGTCGCTCGATTTTGAATTGGATGTCAATTTCATGTCGGGCGGGCGGGGCAACCGTACAGGCAAAGCACCCATTGCCGAAGATGAATCCGACGCCAAACCAATTACGGCGTCGTGGGCAACGGGTGCGTCGACCAGTAGGGCGACACCGACCACCGGGCCGATACCTTCCCGTAATGAATCGCTGGACCAGGCAGCAGGGAGCAGTTTCGACATACCCAAAAAACCATCGGTCAACAACTGGCAGGCTCTTTTTGAAGGCGTTGCCGGGGCCGGTCAGCCAACTCACGAACCCTCAGGAAAGGAGAACAGTGGTGATTGGCTGGGTTCGTCCCGGTCGGTTTTGGCACCCGACTCGCTACCAACGGCCGAAGGAAAGTCCGTTACGCTGGGAAGCCGGGTCAATGCATTGACGGAAATGACTGACGTGCAGGAGCCGATTGGTCTGGCCACCATCGAGATCGATAACATTATGCAGGTGCAAAATCGGTATCTGCTGGCCCCGGTGAAATCGGGAATGCTGCTGATCGACCAGCGACGGGCTTACGAGCGAATTTTGTACGATCAGTTTCACGCGTCGCTTACCACCCGCAACGGGGCTTCCCAGCAACTGCTGTTTCCCAAAACGGTTACGCTCAGCCCCGTCGATTTTCAGTTGGCCACCGAACTGCGCGACGACCTGATGAATCTGGGGTTTGAATTCGATGAATTGGGTCAGAACACGTTCGTTATCCGGGGTATTCCAACGCTGACGATGGGGGAGAATGAGGAGGATCTGTTTGCCAACTTACTGGCTCAGCTTCGGGCCGACACGGGACGTCTGAAACTGGATCGGGCCGAGTTGCTGGCCCGGTCGCTGGCCCGCCGGTCATCCATACGTCATGCAACCCGCCTAAGCGCTATCGAGCGCAAGGCCCTCATCGACCAACTGTTTGCGTCGACCAACCCCAGCTACACACCGACCGGCGAGGTGGTGACGGTTGTGCTGACATTGGATAAAATTGCGGGACTTTTTCGGTAATATTTGAGTTAAGGAAGGTAAATCGTCAAAGGAAGATGTTTGCTCTTACCCCGGTTGTCCGCGTCCTGTTGATTATAAACGTATTGGTGTTCTTTGTTACGGCTTCCAACGAGAACTTGATTCAGCAGTTTGGTCTGCACTCGTTTTTGTCGGAGGAGTTCAGCCCGATTCAGTTGCTTAGTCACATGTTTTTGCACGGTGGTTTGGGTCACATTTTCAGCAATATGATTGGCTTAGCTGTGTTTGGGCCGATGCTGGAGCGTTTCTGGGGTCAAAAACGCTTCACGTTCTTTTACTTTTTCTGCGGTCTGGGAGCCGCGTTGCTCTTTTCGGGAATTAACTATTACGAGATGAGCGGTGTGTACGAAGCCGTTCGGGACTACCGGGCTAACCCGACTCCAGAAAATTTTATCGGGTTTTTCACCCAGCACGGTGGATCATTGTACGACCAGTTAGCCGGGTTTATTGATAAGTTCGACGCGCAGCCCAACAATCGGCAGTTGGTCGACGGAAGTCTGCAAATTGTGAACCGGTACTATACCGATCAGATAAACCAACCAATGGTAGGAGCATCGGGCGCGATTTTTGGGGTAATCATGGGCTTTGGTTTGCTGTTTCCAAACACTCAGTTATTTTTATTGTTTCCACCTATACCGATCAAGGCAAAATACCTCGTTATCTTTTACGGAGCCTACGAACTCTACTCCGGCGTTTACCAGGCGCAGGTCGACAACGTGGCGCACTTTGCCCACATAGGCGGTATGCTGTTTGCATTCATGTTGATTAAATACTGGGGTTCACAACGGAAAACGTTTTATTAATAATGAGCGGGTTGTTCGATGATTTTCGGAGCGAATTCAACAAGCCCAACAACACGTTGGTGCAGTTGATATTAGTCAACACAGTTGTGTTCCTGGTTTTGCTGCTGGCAAAGGTTGGTTATACAATGGCCCAGGATCTGGCTATGTATGACCTCATTCGGAATCAACTCATGATTCCGGCAGGCATCGTGGATTTTTTGTACAAGCCGTGGACCTTGTTCACGTACTTTTTCGCGCACGATGAGATTTTCCACATCCTCTACAATATGCTGTTCCTGTACTGGTTCGGTCGACTGATCGACGAGTACCTGGGCAATCGTCGGCTGGTGGGCTTATACATTATGGGTGGCCTGGCGGGTGGCCTGGTTTACCTGCTGATGTACAACACCGTACCGTATTTTCAGAACTTAGCCGAATCGTCCCGGATGCTGGGCGCGTCGGCAGCCGCGTTTTCGGTGGCAGTGGGAGCCGCTACGCTGTTGCCAAACTACACGTTTCACCTGCTGTTTTTCGGTGCCGTTCGGATCAAGTACATCGTCTTCTTCTTCGTCATCTTGTCCGTTGCACAGTCGGCCGGGTCGAACGCCGGCGGAAATCTGGCCCATCTTGGTGGTGCATTGATGGGCTTCTTTTACGTAAAACTGCTTCAGGGCGGTAGTGATCCGGGCCGTCCGATCTACTGGCTTATGGAAGGCTGGAGCAATCTGCTCAGGCCGAAGCCTGCCGTGAAGGTGTCCTACAGACAACGAAGCAGTGCCAGCACTCAGGTCAGCCCTTACGCTGCCGTCGGTAACCAGCCATCTGCGCCCTCGACCCCCGATCAGGACGAAGTAGACTTAATATTGGACAAAATATCCCGGTCCGGTTACGAGAGCCTGACTCGCGAAGAAAAGCAAAAACTGTTCCGCGCCAGCCAGCGAAACTGAGCGTCGACATCATGTGATCCTGATACGTTGCATACCCCCAAAATAGCACTCCCATTATCTCTGAGCGTATTCAGATGGTGATGGGCTTTGTTTTTTCATAATATCATTGCAAACAAAATATTTTCGGAACGTAAATTAGGGGGCCAATAACGGAAGGAAACATTGTATGCGGTACGTTTGTTGTTGGACCACAGCCGTATACCTGTCATCAATATGCTGATTATACCCGGTACTCTCTTAGCTACCATCGACACGCCCGCCGATCTTCGTAAACTCGACAAATCCCAACTGCCCCAGGTTGCCGACGAACTCCGTCAGTTTATTATCGACGATGTGTCGGTATACGGTGGTCACTTCGGTGCCAGTCTCGGCGTGGTTGAACTGACAGTAGCCCTGCATTATGTTTTCAACACGCCCGACGACCAATTAATATGGGACGTGGGTCATCAGGCTTACGGTCACAAAATTCTGACCGGTCGGCGCAGTCAATTTCATACCAACCGGTTCTACGGAGGGCTTTCGGGGTTTCCCAGGCGGAAAGAAAGCGAATATGACTCGTTCGGCGTTGGCCACTCGTCCACGTCTATTTCGGCGGCTTTGGGTATGGCCGTAGCTTCACAGTTGCAGGGTAATACGCAACGCAATCACATTGCCGTCATCGGCGATGGTGCCCTGACGGCGGGAGAAGCCTTCGAGGGCATGAACCACGCCGGTGCCACGGACAGCAATCTGCTTATCGTGCTCAACGACAACTGTATGAGCATCGACCCGAACGTGGGTGCCCTGCGCGAGTACCTGACCGATATCACGACCTCACAGACGTACAACAAGGTTAAAGATGAGGTTTGGAATTTGCTCGGCAAGATGAACAAGCTGGGCAAAACGGCTCAGGAATTGGTATCACAGGTGCAGTCGGGCGTCAAGAGTTCGCTGCTCGAACAAAGCAACCTATTTGAGTCGCTGAACCTGCGGTATTTTGGGCCTATCGACGGCCATGATATCGACCATTTGGTGAGTGTGCTGGACGATCTGAGCCGCATACCCGGTCCAAAATTGCTGCACGTTCTCACCGTGAAAGGCAAAGGATATGCGCTGGCCGAGAAAGATCAGACAAAATGGCACGCCCCCGGTCTATTCGACAAGGTGACGGGCGTAATCCATAAAAAGACGTACGACACCCCCCAGTCTCCTAAATACCAAGACGTATTCGGGAACACGCTGGTTGAATTAGCTGAGAAGAATTCCCGCATTGTGGGTGTCACACCCGCCATGCCTTCGGGTTCGTCGATGAACATCATGATGAAAGCCATGCCGACGCGGGCCTTCGACGTGGGCATCGCCGAGCAGCACGCCGTGACGTTTTCGGCGGGCATGGCCACGCAGGGCGAAGTGGTATTCTGCAATATTTACTCGACATTCATGCAGCGGGCTTACGATCAGGTTATTCACGACGTTTGCATTCAGGAACTGCCAGTTATTTTCTGTCTCGACCGCGCCGGGTTTTCCGGTGCCGACGGTCCAACGCACCATGGCGCGTATGATTTGGCATACATGCGCTGCATTCCCAACATGATCGTGGCCGCGCCGATGAACGAGCAGGAACTGCGCAACATGATGTTCACGGCGCAGTCGGACGAGGTGCAGCAAGGCAAACGCGCCTTCACCATCCGCTACCCACGGGGTGAAGGCGTGATGCCAAACTGGAAAACCCCGCTCGAAAAACAGGTCATCGGTCAGGGCCGTCTGGTTAGCGATGGTGAGGCCGTAGCGATATTGACCATCGGGCACATCGGCAACTATGCTGTCCATGCTACCCGAATGCTGGCCAAAGAGGGCATCTGCCCCGCCCATTTTGACATGCGGTATGTGAAACCGTTGGACGAAGTACTGTTGCACCAGATTTTCAGCCGGTTCGACCGGGTACTGACCGTTGAAGATGGCTGCGTGATGGGCGGATTTGGCAGCGCAGTGTTGGAGTTCATGGCTGAGCACGGCTACATGGCCCGCGTCAAGCGGTTGGGTATTCCCGACGCCGTAATTGAGCATGGGGAGCAGATCGAATTGCACCACGAGTGCGGTTTCGACCCAAAAGGCATTGCTGATGCCGTCCGGGAATTGCTGTTTGCTGGCAGGGCTGTTACGGTGTAACTAATTGATTTTTTGACAGGATTACAGCCGGGCGGATCGGAACGGACTTTTATTTCTGATATCAACAAAAAATCAGCTTTAATCTGCTCCATCCGTTAAATCCGCGTTCCTATTCCATTCATTATGAAAGTTTTCAAGTTTGGTGGGGCATCGGTTAAAGATGCGGCTGGGGTGCAAAATTTGGCCGAAATCGTTGGAAATCAGGTTGAAAATGGCTTGGTTGTAGTAGTGTCGGCGATGGGAAAAACAACCAATGCGCTTGAGGCTGTGGCCCGCGCCTACGCCGACCGAAAACCCAATGAAGCACTTGCCTGCTGGCAAACGGTGCAGGACTACCACGAGAAAATTATGCGCGAATTGGCTGGTGCCGACTGGCCTATGATCTTCCGGGGGGCTTATGGCACGTTTATGTATGTGAACACCATTTTGCAACAAAAACCCAGCGGCTCTTTCGACCAACTTTACGATCAGATTGTGTCGGTAGGCGAAATTCTTTCTACCCAAATTATAGCGACTTATTGTGGGGCAACCTGGGCCGATGCCCGAGAATTGGTCTGCACTGATGCCAGCTTCCGCGAGGGCAAAGTGGATTGGGAACAGACCCAACGGGCTATCCGCTCGTTTGTGAATACGCGCGAAAACGGGGACGTTATCGTGACGCAGGGCTTTATTGGGCAAGCCGTTGGCACGGGATTAACCACCACGCTGGGCCGCGAAGGTTCGGATTATACAGCCGCCATCTTTGCCTATTGCCTTGATGCCGAAAGCGTTACGATCTGGAAAGATGTGCCGGGCGTGTTGAATGCCGACCCCAAATATTTTGACGAAACCATTTTACTGGATCGCCTGACCTATCAGGATGCCATTGAATTGGCTTATTATGGCGCGACGGTTATTCACCCAAAAACGATTAAGCCGCTACAAAACAAGGGCATTCCGCTCTACGTTCGCTCGTTTGTAAACCCTGAAGCACCCGGCACCGTGATTGGTAATTTTACGGATAGGTTGCCCACGCCTTCGTTCATTTTTAAGGTCTGCCAAACCCTTATCTCACTGCAACCCAACGACTTTTCGTTTATTGCCGAGGATAATTTGAGCCACATTTTCGGGCAGTTTGCCGAAGCCGGAGTCAGAATAAACCTGATACAAAACACCGCCATCAGCTTCTCGGTCGTGGTCGATGCCAACCCTGACCGCCTGCCAGCCCTCTTAGAAACCCTCCGCCGAACGTTCCGGGTAAGCTACAACGAAGGACTCGAACTCATCACGATTCGGTATTACGATCAGGCGACCATCGACCGGGTATTGGTGGACAAGACCTTGTTGTTGGAACAAAAAAGCCGGTACACGGTACAGTTGGTGGTGCGGCCCTGATCGTTCACAGGCCGTTTTTGTTGGCCCACTGTACCAGATCAACTACGTTGGTAATGTCTAATTTACTGTGAATATTTTTCCGGTGGGTTTTCACCGTTGCTGTAGCAATAGACAATTTTTCGGCGATTTGTTCGGTGGTTATCCCGTCGCAGATGAGCCGGATAATCTCGACTTCGCGAAAGGTGAGGTTGAGCCGCCGGGCAAAATCATCCCCGAATGCATCCTCGTAACTGTCATTTTGTTGTACGCGCTTATCAAACGCCTGCCCGCCATGCAACACGGCCCGAATACCGCCAATCAGGTCGGTTGTAGGGCTGTCTTTCAGGATATAGCCATGAAGCCCGGCCCGGCCCGGCGCGTTTCGTCGAGTAGTTTGGTTT
>JAYTAC010000371.1:0-3860 GCA_043737755.1 Spirosoma sp. | reverse complement strand
TAAAACCGGATGCGGCTGATGCTGATCTGTTCGCCCTCCAGCAGTGGGTAGTAGGCGTCGTAATTAGCCACCAATTTGCTCCAGCCCGTGTTGACGCTGGCATCGGTGCGGTTATCGAACAGGCCCGCCAATGTATTATCGACGTTGTTGACCTGATACCAGCGTCGGCCGTCGATGGCGATTCGGTTGCCCGCCGGAAGCGGAGATGGCGTTGGCGTGACCGGAGAAGGGGTTGGCGTGACGGGCATCGGCGTGACCGGGGTTGGTACGGGTGCTGGGGTGACCGGCGACACCACCGCTACAGTTGGATCGACCGGGATGCCAAAGACGCTGATCTTCTGGGGGATTTTGTTGCCGTACTTGTACACCACAATAGCATCGGCCGTAACCGGAGCCGTCAGTCTTATATCGACCCACTGCATGTACGATGTACCCTCAAAGGTCCCGATCAGCACTTTCTGGGTTCCGTTGAGGGCGTAAATCTGCGCGGGCTGATCCGTGAAAACGTCCTTGTGATCGTACAACGACAGCCGGGTGATGCGGCATTTTTTGCCCAGTCTGAGCGTGACGTCAACGTATTTGAAGTTGTTTTGCCAGGCATCGGCAACCAAGCTGTTCACGTCGTCGTTGAGCCACGGGCTGTAGTCCTGCCCCGTCTGCTCGCTGGCACTGACCGAAACGTTTCTGATTCGCTCCTCAATCGTGCTCTGGGCAAATGTCACCAACGGAGCGACAGCAACCAACCATATCAGTACAGTTTTCATCATTTCTCTCCCGATTAGTGTAGATGATCTGAACCCAATCTTATGATGGCCAATGCCATTTAAGCCAAATCATTGAGCGAAATAATGCATTGTTATTTACATATTCAAATAAATGTTAACTTATTTTTGAAATACTTGTGATCATTTCAAAAAATAGTAAATTAACTTGTATTGTATATCGGTTACTAACGTGGCCTTGCCAACGCAGCGACACACCCTGCCCCTGCTCATACAGCCTGATTTCACGAGAGCAGGTTGTTCGCATCCGTGTGGCAGATGCGTTCAAATCGACCTAAATTTGTGGATACAATCCGGTAACGTACACCCATCACCGCCGACGGCTGCTCTCTTGACACCATTCGTTTTCACCCGCATCCAATACACCTCCGGCGACTGGGATACCGATCAGCGGATGCCGGTCAACCTGCTGCATTCGCTGGTGGAATACACCACGATTCCAGTCGACCAAAAGGAGCGCGTGGTGCGGCTGGGGAGTCCTGATTTATTCAAAAGCCCGTTTTGCTACCTCAGCGGCCATAAATTAGTTGAGTTCTCGCAGGCCGAACGCGATCAGTTCAGGCGGTATGTGCAGAACGGCGGGTTTGTGTTCGCCGACGACTGCAACCACGATATCGACGGGCTGTTTGCCAAGTCGTTCGAGCAGGAAATGGCGCGGACGTTCGGGCCGAAAGCGTTGCAGAAGATTCCCAACACCCACCCGATTTATACCTGCTTTTTTAAGTTTCCCGAAGGTCCGCCAACGACGACATTCGAGTTGAACGGCTGGGGCGACGACCTCGTGCACGATTACCTCAAAGCCATTGTGGTAAACGGGCGCATCGGCGTACTCTACAGCAACAAAGATTACGGCTGCGAATGGGACTACGATTTCCGCAACAAACGCTTCTTAGCCGAGGACAACACGAAGTTTGGGGTTAATATTGTGACGTATGCACTAATTGTTTAAACGCAGAGGAGGGGAGAAAGGCGCAGAGATCGCGGAGAAACAAGAGAGGTAAAACTCTGTGTTCTCCGCGCCTTCCTCTCCTCCTCTGCGTTTAAAAACCTAATTTGGAAACACAACACTACAAAGCTTTAGTGGCTAAACTGCCGCTGCTAAAAGCCGAAATCGGTAAGGTCATTATCGGGCAACAGGAAGCCATCGACGAAGTGTTGATTGCGCTGCTGGCGGGTGGGCACTGCCTGCTCGAAGGCGTACCGGGATTAGCCAAAACGCTGCTGGTCAGCACAATGGCTAAGGCGCTGGCCATGCAATTCAAACGCATTCAGTTTACGCCCGACCTCATGCCCGGCGACATTGTGGGCACCGAAATTCTGGAGGAGGATCACGAGACCACCAAAAAATTCTTCAAGTTTAACCGGGGTCCGATCTTCGCTAATGTCGTGCTGGCCGACGAAATCAACCGCACGCCCCCCAAAACGCAGGCCGCCATGCTGGAGGCCATGCAGGAATATAAAGTCACTTACGCCGGCACGGAGTACGAACTGCCCCGGCCATTTCTGATTATTGCCACGCAAAACCCCATCGAGCAGGCCGGTACGTACCCACTGCCCGAAGCGCAGTTGGACCGGTTTCTGCTGTATATCAAACTCAGCTACCCGTCGGAGCGCGACGAACTCGAGGTGCTCCGCAGCACCACCGGCACGGAACAGCCTGCGCTGCAGACCATCCTGACCGACGCGGATATTCTGGACCTGCAACACCTGACCCGGCAGGTCCACGTCAGCGACGAACTCATCACCTACATCAACCGATTGGTGCGTTCCTCCCGCCCATCCGACTCGCCTGTACCCTTCGTGAAACAGTGGGGCGAGTGGGGTGCGGGGCCACGGGCGGGGCAGGCACTGGTACTGTGCGCCAAAGCCCGCGCTGTGCTCAACCAACGTTACTCGGTTATCCCCGACGATATTCAAACCTTAGCCTACCCCGTTCTGCGCCACCGCATCGCCCTGAATTTCCGCGCCGAAGCCGAAGGCATCACCACCGACCGGGTGATTGGGGAGTTATTGAACACGGTTAAGTGAGAAAGAATTTAACACGGAGTCACGGAGGAAGAGCACAGAGAACACAGAGAAGAAACGAAGACAAAACTCTGTGTTCTCCATGCTCTTCCTCCGTGACTCCGTCGGTCCTGCTCCGGCGTACCGGCCGATGCGGTTAAAAAAACCATATGCTTACGACCGATCTCATCAAACTCAACAACCTCCAATTAGCCGGGAAACTCGTCAGCGATGAACTCTCGCTGGGCGCTCAGGCGAGTCGGCGGACGGGCGCGGGGACCGAGTTTGAGCAGTTTCGGCATTACGTGCCGGGCGACGATCCTAAACGCATCGACTGGAAACGATTCGCGCAAACCGATCAATATGTAGTGCGCGAATCAGCAACGGAAAGCAACCAGCAAGTCCGGTTGCTGCTCGACTTGTCGGGGTCGATGAACTACGCCGAAGCGGGTATCAGCCGGTTGAACTACGCCAAAATTCTGCTGGCCTCCATCGCCTACCTGAGCAACCGCCAGGCCGATCAACTGAGTCTGTACGCCCTGCATAATGGCACGGTACAACCATTAGTCCCGGCCGGGAAGGGAAACGGTCCATCGTCATTTCAGAAAATCGTAGCCATGCTCGAAACAGCTGCGGCATCGGGTGCGTGGCAAAACGATGGCGCATCTTTCCCGGAATTTGGTCGCAAACAGGCCGAACTGCTCATTGTCGCGTCCGATTTTTTGCAGGTTGGCGACGAGTGGCTGAGCCTGATTCGCAACGTGGCCGGTCCGCGCCGGGAAATCGTTATATTTCAGCTATTGGGCGATCAGGAACTGAACTTCGACCTGAACGGCTTTTACCGGTTTCAGGATTTGGAAACGGGCCGCGAAGTTGAATTGCAGGCCGAGGCCGTTCGGGAGCAGGTTCGGGAGCGGGCACGGAGTTACTTCGACAAGTTAGACGAAGCGTTTCGTCTTCCGCACGTCCGGCTGATTCGCGTTCGGCTGAGCGAACCGATTGCGTGGGTGCTGACTCAATTTTTGACCGGGAAACGACGCCAATGACATTCATCGAGCCGTTTTTATTGTGGGG
>JAYTAC010000370.1:0-1447 GCA_043737755.1 Spirosoma sp. | reverse complement strand
CGATGTGGTGGGGCATCAGTGCCATGACCACCGTTGGCTACGGCGACATGCACCCCATTACACCCCTCGGTAAGTTTCTGGGCGGCATTGCAGCCATTATGGGCATCGGGCTATTTGCCTTGCCAACGGGTATTTTGGTATCGGGCTTCACAGAACACATCCGCAATCAGAAAATGCCGACCGCAACGCAACATTGTCCTCATTGCGGGAAGGCAATCAATTGAGTGGTATGAGCAGGGCATGACTACACAAAGAGTCGGGAGTATCGCTTTGTAAAGTTCACCGAATCATCGCCCGGCCCGCACGACTCACGGTACTTGTTCGATCAGTTCGTGGGGATGATGATGAAGGCGTAAAAGCATGAAAATAAACAATGCGCGAAACCCGCTTATGCACGATCAGAAGCGGGTTTCGGCGTCGATAAGCACGGTGTCAGAATATTAGTGAGACCATGAATGAATTTCTTCCGGCAACTCCTGTGAGATTATGCGGTTTGGATGCGCTACACACTGACGGTTATTTTGCGCCCACCGAAGACGCAGGAATAAAACGAACAATTCATCTTACTCACAAACCCCGATTGCCATGAAACTTAACTACCTGCTCCGGCTCTGGATTAGTCTGGTGCTGACTACCTCCGTCGCGTGGGGGCAAACGTTTATCCCGCTCCGGCAAGTGGTACGGCGGCCTGTGGCAGAGGTCTCGTACGAAGCCCGGCTGACGGTATCGGGCAACTACCTGTACTTTGTGGTCAGAGATGACGCCACCGGAGTTGAAGTCTGGCGTACTGACGGCACACCCGCCGGTACGCTCCTTTTGAAAGACGTGGTTCCGGGTCCGCAGCCTACCGGCACCGGCGTTCAGGATCTGGTCGACGTGCAGGGAACGCTTTACTTTATGGCTAATGATGCCCGCGAACTCTGGAAAACCGACGGCACTGAATCTGGCACGGTGCTGGTGCGGGCATTCGGCGGTATCGTTGCGGGGCTGATGGCGTACAACAACCTGCTCATTTTCTCACCGCCCGGTGGTGGTCTGTGGCGAACCGACGGGACGCCAGCCGGTACGTTTCAGTTGGCCAGCCGTTTCGAACGGGGACGGGGGTCAATGGTGATTTACCAGAACAGTCTCTACTTCTACGCGGCATCCGGCCCCGGCTTTCAGGAGACCTCACTCCTGAAAGCCGACGGCAGCGAAGCCGGAACGACGTTGGTAAAGCAGATACCCGGCACTATGCAGACAATCGGTGCTGGTGTCGACGGCGTTTATTTCACCGCAATATGATAGCGGGATATTTAGCGGGTTAACCCCTCAGGGGTCGGCCTGGAAAAGCGACGGAACACCAGCCGGAACCAATCAGACAGGCCCATCCACAACTGCTTCTGCTTCGCTGCCAAACTATTTCAATGCCTTCGGGAGTTTGTACAGCCGTGATTCTGGACCCGGT
>JAYTAC010000369.1:0-3864 GCA_043737755.1 Spirosoma sp. | reverse complement strand
AAGCCGTGACGACGGACCGCCCGGACGATATTCGTGAGTTTGACGCGGCAACGACACGACCATGCCATCAGCGTTAAACACGGCTCCGACTGGTCCCGCTCCGGCTTCCGAATACGCTTTCATATAGACGGGGCGGTTGCTGTTGTAGACCAGATGCGTTTCTCTATCGGCGAAGATTGAACGCAGAATAAAACCAAACTCGGAGGCAATCCGGCTGTGAATGTCGCTTTCGTAACTCATGGTGGCAATGATGTGGTGATCGTAGTAATCGGCGCGGTACTGAGCTTCGGCCAGCAGATTCCAATAATCGTCAATGGAGGCCGGAAAGCGGTAGAAACCGTCAGCGTCGACCAAGTCCAGCAACTCGTCGTTGGTGAGCGGGCGTTTAATGTCGGCAGCGAACATAGCAAAGCGTTTTTGGGTGATTCAGTAAAGATATGATTTAGCCGGAACGATTCTACGGGGGCGCGTCGGTCGGTTTGGCTTTCCGTTTCCCCGGCCAAAGCCGTACCTTGCATCCCCAAATCTACCCTGAATGCAGGGTTATCTACGCTCATGAAAAACGGACTATTCACCGCCGAACTACCCGCGCCGACTGCTGATCAGCCCCTTGCCACGCCACCCGCCCGCATCAACGTTTCCTCCGAAATTGGGACGCTCCGGCGGATGCTCATCCACAGTCCTGACCGGGGGCTGGGCAAAGTAGTGCCTTCCAAAGCGCAGGACTGGCTGTTTGAAGACATCGTTCACCTCGACATGATGCGCCGGGATGAATATGATTACTACGTCAAAATCCTGCTCTATTTTCTGGACCCCGACAAGGTGCGCGGCAACGTTGCGAACCTCGGCCCCGACTCCGACCGTAACTTTTTCAAGCCCGATCACGCCGATTACTTCCGGTCCGACAAGGTGGTGGACGTGCAGAGTCTGCTGTCCGAAATCTTGGCCGATGAGGTGATCCGCACCCGGCTGATTGCGGCTATCTGCGGCATCGAACGAACGGCCTTTCGCACGCAGCACCAGCTCAATCAGTTCGACCCCGTTGAGTTGGCCAAGATTATGATTTCCGGCTCGCTGCCCGACCAGACGATGCTGTTTTCGCCCCTGCCCAATTTCATTTTCACGCGCGATATCGGCATCGTTGTCAACGATCACATTCTGCTCAACAAGCCCGCCAAACTCGCCCGCACCCGCGAAGCACTATTGATGCAGTACATTTTCTTTAACCACCCGCTCTTTGCTGATTATCAGGACAAAATCATTGAGATACCCGACAACGAACACGCGTTCCTGCTGCCCGACGCCGACGCCCACCGCGACGTGACCCGTTCGACGCTCGAAGGGGGCGACGTGATGATGATTGCCAAACGACACCTGATTGTGGGCGTAAGCGAACGCACCACGCTCTACGCAGCCCAGCAGGTGATGCGGCTCGTGTTCGCCAAAAATTTAGTTGATACCGTCACGGTCATTCAGATTCCCAAGAAGCGCGATTACATGCACATCGACACGGTGTTTACGCAGGTGAAACGCAACGTGTGGGTGCTGCTCGGTTCGCTGGCCCGCACCGGCGACGAAGCTAAAAAGCGCGACGTCATTCACTTTTTCGCGCCGAAAGATGTGTCGGAAGATTTGAAGATTATGCAGTTTATTAAGGGGCTGGAACACAAACCCATCGAAATCGAAAACCTTGAGGACCTGCTCACCGACATCAGCAAAAACGACCTCGGCGCAACCGAGCCAGTGCAGTTTGTTTACTCGGGCAACAACGAATTTCCGTTCGGAGCGCGGGAGCAGTGGACGGATTCTTGCAACCTGCTGGCCCTCAAAGACGGCGTGGTGGTGGGCTACGACCGCAACCAGAAAACGACCGAAGCCTTTCGGCAAGCCGGGTTCGACATTGTCCGGGCGGCTGATTTGCTGGACCGGTTCGAGCGGGGCGAATCGTCGCCGGAAACCATCGAAAATACCTTCATCATGCTACCCTCGGCCGAACTGAGCCGGGCGCGGGGCGGTAGCCATTGCATGAGTTTACCGTTGCTGCGCGATGAGGTGTGACGGTCGAATCTCTATTTCTGACGCCAGGAACACGTTTTTTTGTAATTTCAGCCCTGTTAGCAACTAACCGACTCTCCCCCATGCAATCGCAGTCTACCTCCCGAATTCTCATGATTCGTCCCGTTCATTTTGGTTTTAATGAGCAGACGGCTGAGTCAAATGCGTTTCAGGACGTTAAGTTAGCTGCCCAAACCAAGGGTCTGGCACAGGAGGACGCCCTGCGGGAGTTCGATGAGATGGTGCGCCAGCTGCGGGCCATTGGGGTCGACGTGACCGTGTACGACGACACCGCTGACCCCTACACGCCCGACTCCGTTTTCCCCAACAACTGGGTGTCGCTCCACGCCAGCGGCACGGTGGTGCTGTATCCGATGCAGGCCGAAAACCGGCGGCTCGAACGACGCCCCGACATTATCAACGACCTCGCCGAACATTTTCACGTCGCTAAAATTGTTGACCTGACGCATTTTGAGCAGGAAGGCAAATTCCTGGAAGGCACGGGCAGCTTGGTCCTCGACCGGATGCACCGCGTGGCCTTTGCCTGCCTGTCGCCCCGGACGCACCCCGACGTGCTGGCCGAATACAGCCAAAAAACGGGCTATCGAACGGTGGTGTTTCACGCAGCCGACGCGGGCGGGAAAGCCGTGTATCACACCAACGTGCTGATGTGCATTGCCGAAACGTTTGCGGTGGTGTGCCTGTCGGCCATCACCGATCCCGATGAGCGGCTGATGGTGCGGCAGGAGCTGGAGGGCCTGAACAAACGAATCATCGATATTTCGCTGGAGCAGATGGCCGAGTTTGCCGGAAACATGCTCATGGTGCATACCCAAAAAGGCCAGAAACTGCTGGTGATGTCGACCCGCGCCCACAAATCGCTGACACCAAAGCAAATAGATCTGCTGGATGATTACGCCACGCTGTTCCACATCGACTTGTCCATGATTGAAGGCAATGGTGGTGGATCGGCCCGTTGCATGATGGCTGAACTGCATCTGCCGCTCAAGTAGAGCCGTAATATTTTACGGCTCCTGATCGGATGGTTTGTCTATAGCGTCAGTCAGACAAACCATCCGGTCAAAAGCCGCAGCATCCTGCGGCTTTACCATTTTTATACTTGTACATGCAACTATCTTTGTCTATGGTTGTTGAGTGGATAGATGACAACCGCAAACGAAATCAACAAACCTGCCACCTGCAAGCCGGACACGCGCCTGAGTGCCTGTCTGCTGTTTTCGGCGAACGCATTGGCGCGGGCTATTACGGCCATCGGCGACGAGGAATTCGGTCGGTTCGGCTTGTCCTATTCACATGCGTATCTCCTGTGCGAGGTGGTTGACCAGCCGGGCGTGACACCCTCGCAGTTAAGCGAAACGATGTACCTGACACCATCGACGATCACGCGGTTAGTGGAAAAGCTGGAACTGAAACAGTTGGTCAGGCGGGAATCAGAAGGTAAGAAGACGTTGATTTACCCGACCCCGCAGGGCGAAACACTACGACCTGCCATTGCCGAAGCGCAGCAGCGGGCAACCGTCCGTTACGCACAGGCCGTTGGCGAAGAAAATATTCAGAGTCTTACGCAGCACGTATTCAGAGCGGCACGGGCATTAGGTCAGGAAGACTAAATTTTTGGTGGAATAATTGTTTGCACATACAATGTAAAAGACGTAAGTATGAAACAGGACGAATTAGCCAGTATGTTAGTCGGCAGAAGCGATCCGGCATTGAGGAATAACTGCCGGTTGTGGGACAATGAATACACAACGGCTTTGGTGAAGAAAAAAGAGGTGGATGAATCCGAAC
>JAYTAC010000368.1:0-1452 GCA_043737755.1 Spirosoma sp. | reverse complement strand
AAAGGTGGGTTCTGCGGCTGATAAATCGTCGTTGGTCAGTCTTAAACTAAGCCCCGACAAACAGTTTTTCGCCTACACCACCCTGCGCGACGGCAAATTCAACGTGGAAGTCGTGAACACAACGACCCGCAAAAAAACGTCGGTGCTCACGGGCGGCTACCGGCTCGACGGGCAGGCTTCCCGAACCGGCACGCCGTTGGTGGTCTGGCAGCGGGACAACAACCTGCTCGTGATGACCGACGAACTGGGGAAAACTAATCTCTACCGGTTCGGCAACTTCGAGAAGCGGCCCAAGCAGGAATTCCGGCGGTTGGTTACCGGTCTGTCGCAGGTGGTTTGGATGGATGCGTCGGAGGACGGGGGCAGCCTGATTCTGAGTGCCGACCGACAGGGGCAGAACGACCTGTTTCTGTACAGCATCAGCCGGGGATCGTATCAGCAGTTGACCAACGATTTGTACGACGATCTGTACCCGCAATTCGTGGGGCGCACCGCCCGGATGGTTGTGTTCAGCTCCAACCGGCAGGCCGATACGCTCGGCGTCGACAAGGGGTCATACAAGTCGGTTCGGGATCAGCTAAGCCTGTTTTCGCACGAAGGAACGGCCCGCGACCTGTCGGTGGTGCGCCTGACCGATTCGCTTTCCTACGCCACCCAGCCCGTGGCGGCTGGTGAGTCGACAATCTATTTCCTCAGCAACACGGGCGGCATTGCCAACCTGTCGCGGCTCGACACCGAAACAAAAGCCATCAGTCAGGTAACGGCTTTCCCGCAGAGTATCCGCCTGTATGACCTCGTGGCGACCAACGGCGGGTTTGTGTACAGCAGCCTGAAAAACGGCAGTGAGTACATCGGATTCCGGTCGCAGTTGAATCTCACGCAGGCGGTACAATCCCCGCTCACTCCGCGCCGACGCAGTCTGACTCCCCTGAACACGGCAGTCACAACGGGCACCAACCGCACCGGGCGGGCTGCTGCCGATACCACCGTCCAAACCACCCTGGTCCCCGCCCCCGCCGACTCTGCCCGCACGGCAGGTGGTCCGGTGCCTGGCCGGACCACAATGGTACTGGACCCTGGCGAAGTCGACACCGATAATTACCAGTTCGACCCGGAGGTGGTCAAAGCTGCCGAATACCGGCAACGCCGGTCCACCACCAACGTGCCATCGCTGTCGGCTACGCTGCCCCGCAGCCGCCGTCGCGAAAACATCACCATTCGCGGCCCCTTTGATTACAAAGGCATGTTCAGCGTGAACGACGCCACGTCGGGCTGGCGCGTAGACCCGGTTTCGGTCAAGAACTTTGGTTATTACCAGGACGTTACGCTGACCGACCCGCTGGAGAATCATGTGCTGCGGGCGGGCGGTTTCATCACCCAATCGCTCAAAAACACGGATTTGTTCGCCGAGTACAGCAACCAGACGCGCCGGATCGACTACGGTTTCCGCGT
>JAYTAC010000367.1:0-1454 GCA_043737755.1 Spirosoma sp. | reverse complement strand
GCACAACAAAAAACTCCGCGACTGCCGCAATCACCTGTCCGACCTCAAAGCCGACGACCGCTACCAGACCACGCTCTTTATTACCGAGGGCGACTCGGCCAGCGGGTCCATCACCAAGTCGCGCAATGTGCAGTTGCAGGCCGTTTTCAGCCTGCGCGGAAAACCGCTCAACTGCTTCGGGCTGACTAAAAAAGTGGTGTACGAAAACGAAGAATTCAACCTGCTTCAGCACGCCCTCGACATTGAAGATGGTCTGGAAACCCTGCGCTACAACCGCATCGTGATCGCTACCGACGCCGACGTCGACGGGATGCACATCCGGCTGCTGATGCTGACGTTTTTCCTCCAGTTTTTTCCTGATTTGGTTCGTAACGGTCACCTGTATATTCTGGAGACACCCCTGTTTCGGGTGCGTAACCCCAAAAACCACAAGGAGACGACGTATTGCTATTCGGACGAGGAAAAGCAGACCGCCATCGACAAGCTGACGAAGGGCGGTAAGAAGGTGGAGATCACCCGGTTCAAGGGGTTGGGGGAGATTTCGCCGGATGAGTTTGGTCTCTTCATCGGCGAGAACATGCGGCTGGAACCGGTTATTATGGAAAAAGATACGTCGGTCCCCAAACTCCTCGGGTACTACATGGGCAAGAACACGCCCGACCGCCAGCGGTTCATCATCGACAACCTGCGCGTGGAGAAGGATATTGAGGAAGTAGCGTTGGTGTGAAAAAATAATGTGTAGTGAATAATGAATG
Organism: Spirosoma sp.; assembly: GCA_043737755.1. Lineage (GTDB taxonomy): Bacteria > Bacteroidota > Bacteroidia > Cytophagales > Spirosomataceae > Spirosoma. The sequence continues at coordinate 699 of JAYTAC010000367.1, read as the reverse complement.
GTCCGCTTGGAAAATGTGTGGCATATTTCATCCGACATTATCCATTATTCATTGAGCATTATTCATTTTTGCAGCATGACCCTCGAATCACTCCGTAACGACATCGACGCCCTTGACGATCAACTCCTGACGCTGCTCAACCAGCGCATGGAACTGGTGCGCCGGGTGGGCGAACTCAAACGCACAACCAATACGGTTATCTACCGCCCCGAGCGCGAAAAACAGATTTTGGACCGGCTGCACGTTCAAAACGCCGGGTTGCTGAACCGGTCGGCCATTGAAGCCATTTTTCTGGAAATATTTGCCGTCTCGCGCAACCTCGAACTGCCCGAACGGGTGGCATATTTGGGGCCGGAGGGCAGTTTCACGCACCAGGCCGCCGAGAGCCGCTTTGGAGCCATGAGCGCGTATGTGGCCTTGCCCACGATCCGGTCGGTGTTCGAGAGCGTTGAAACGGGGCGGGTGCGCTTCGGGGTCGTGCCCATCGAAAACAATCAGGAGGGCGTGGTCAGCGAAGCGATTGATCTGCTGCTCGAAAAAGATTTGCGCATTGCCGCCGAAGCCGAAATTCCGGTGCATTTCACGTTTGCCACCCAGACCGAGAACCTCGCCGATATCACCCACATCTACTCCAAAGACATCGCGTTCCGACAGTGCAGCAAGTTTCTGAACGACTCGTTCGACGGATTGAAAGCGGAA
>JAYTAC010000366.1:0-3882 GCA_043737755.1 Spirosoma sp. | reverse complement strand
GGCTGATGAGCGCCGGACGGTGTATGCCCGTTTTCTCGAAACCCGGCTGGCTCATTCACAACTTTTTGTCAACGCTGCGAAAGATGCCGGAAAAGCACTTGTTTGAGTACGCTGTGATCCGCATCGTGCCGTGCGTCGAACGCGGTGAGTTTCTGAACGTAGGCGTCATTCTGTACTGTTCGGCGGAGGGATTTCTGCAAACGAAATACGTCTTGCCCGAAGATCGTCTCCGGGCCTTTTCGGCTGATCTGGACCTGCCCGACCTACACGAACGCTTGCACGCATTCGAGCGCATCTGCGCGGGCCGGAAAGAGGGCGGGACCATTGGCCAATTGCCGATTGCCGCCCGATTTCGCTGGCTGACGGCCACCCGCAGCACCGTCGTGCAGACCTCACCCGTCCATCCCGGACTCTGCGCCGATGCCGAAAAGACATTAGCGAGACTGTTTGCGCAACTGGTCGAGTAGCCTGTAAAAACGCATGCTTATTTTTGTTGAACCCAATGGGTCGTACAATCAACCGAGTGGGGTCTCCCGATGAAACACTACCTGCATTTTTGTTTGCTGTTTGGTACGATGATCGCTCAGGGTCAGTCGACCCGTGCTGACAGCCTGACCACCCCTGCACAACGTCTGACGGATTCATCCACCCGCCTTGCCCAGCGCCAGCTTGAGGCCTACAACGCCCGAGACATCGACGCGTTCCTTGAGCCGTATGCCGATGATGTGGAAGTGTATACGTTCCCCGACGAGCTGCGCTACAAAGGCAAAGAAACCATGCGAAAGCAGTACGGTGCTATGTTTGAGCGGACAAAGGACCTGCATTGTACGCTGGTCAACCGAATTGCCGTGGGTAACATCGTCATTGACCACGAGCGCGTTACCGTTGCGCCCGGCAAGCCCGTTATCGAAGCGGTGGCGATTTACACGGTCGAGAATGGAAAAATCAAAAAGGTGTATTTCGCCCGGTAGCCTGCTGCTCAGTACGCCTTCAAACTCAAATCCAGACTTTTGATTTGGTGAGTGAGTGCCCCGGACGAGATGAAGTCGACACCCGTTTCGGCGTAGGCCCGTAGGTTAGTCTCGTCAATGCCGCCCGACGCTTCGGTTGTGTAACGGCCGTCGATGAGCCGCACCATTTCGCGGATGCCGTCGGGCTGGAAATTGTCTAATAGAATAACGTCAACCTTTCCGATACGCAGCACTTCTTCGACTTCAGCCCGGTTGCGGGTTTCGATTTCGATGCGTAGCGTCCGGCCTGTTTCGTTCAGGTACGCAACGGCTTTGGTGATGGCGGCTTCGATGCCCCCGGCGTAATCGACGTGGTTGTCCTTAATCAGGATCATGTCATACAGACCGAAGCGGTGATTAACGGCCCCGCCGATTTTGGTGGCCATTTTCTCGCAGATGCGGAAGTTGGGCGTCGTTTTGCGGGTGTCGAGCAACTGCGCCCGCGTCCCGTCGAGCAGGTTGACCAACTCGCGGGTGTGGGTGGCGATGCCGCTCATGCGCTGCATACAGTTGAGCACTAATCGCTCGGCGGTGAGGATGTTCCGGGCGTTACCGCTGACGGTCAGCACGATATCACTGGGTTTGATCGTGGCCCCGTCGGAAATCAGCACCTCAACCACAAAGGCCGGGTCGACTTGGGTAAAGATGGCCTGCGCCACGTCGACGCCCGCCAGCACACCGGCTTCTTTAACTAAGAGTCGCGCCCGTTTCTGCGCATCAGCCGGGATGGTGGAGAGTGATGTATGGTCGCCGTCGCCAACGTCTTCGGCAAGGGCTAATTGAATAAACTCGTGCAGATTCATGCGATCAAAGGTAGGTAAAGCCGCCTGATAACAGCCGCTCGTACCCGGACACGGTACACTGAGCAGAAAGCGGGACCCGGAAAAACCCGTTGAGTCAGTTCGTCAACATCAGTTGCTGAATGTATTTCACGGGCGCATTGCCGTAGCTAAGGAATGTTTCGTTGAACGTTTTCAGTCGATACGCATCGCCGGTTTTCCGTTTGTAGGCTTCGCGCAGGTCGCTGATTTCTTTGAAACCGGTGTAATAACTCGTTAGCTGAACGCTGGTTACGCTGACCCGCTTCCATTTGCCATCTGCCTCGGCCTGCTGCTGAAACGCTTCCCGCGTGAGCAGTTTAATCACATCGTCGCGGCTTAATGTGCCGGTATGAACACCGTAATCCAGGATGGTATTGCAAACCGAGCGCAGATTCCACTTGTACCACATCAGCCACAGTTCGGGCTGGTGATTACCGTAGCCATTCTCCAACATCATTTGTTCGGTGTAAACAGCCCAGCCTTCGATCATAGCCCCGTTACTCAGCACCGATTTGATTAAGCTCGGCGACTGATTGGCGTACACGAGTTGGGTATAATGACCGGGAATGGCTTCGTGGATGTTTAGAATTTGCATCATATACTCATTGTACTCCCGCAGGTAACTTTCGGACCGCTCGGCCGACCAGCCCGCCATACTCCCAACATTATAGTACGTGTTGCCATTCTTGTCGTACGGACCGGGTGAACTGATCGAAGCTCCCGCCACGCCCGCCATGTAACCGGGTTCTTTACGGACCACCAGCGGCTTCGACGGGTCTATGTACAGCAGGTTTTTCTGGTTGACAAAGGCCACCAACTGAGGTAATTGCTGCTCAATAGACACCTGAAACGCGTCCGGCTTAACGTGCTGAACCGACAACGTATCAATCATGCGCCGGATCAGGTCGAGCGTGTCGGCGGGCACCGGTTTCGAGCCGAAATAACGGGGCCAGAGCTGCGTACTGAGCTGAGCCATCTGGCGGTGAAGATACTGTTTACGCACGAGTGCCGAGTTGTACACCTGTTCGGCGGTGTAAGCCGATTGAATGTCGTACGCAAACTTCCGCTCGTAGAGTGCTTTTCCCAACCGGAACGAGCGCGGCTTCGGATGCGGCAGCGCGTTGAGCCATGCTACGTGGCTTTTGATAGCCTGAACCGAGGTCTTAGCGCGGCTCAGCATCTGTTGCCGCTCCATGACCGGAATCATTGACTTCTTCAGTGAATCGGCAAAATCCGTTTCCATCACCGACACTCCGCCTGCGTGCCGATCGGCGGCTAATTTGGTTAGTTCGACCACGGGGTTGCGGAGTTGCTTTCGGACGGCTTCGTAGTACGCCGGGATGGCCGCCATTTTTTGGTGAAAACGACGCAGCCGGGTCGCTAATGGTGCATACGGTTCACTTAAAATAAAGGCGAAACTACCTATAACGTTGTACGAAGCCGGGTTCCACTCGTAGGACCGGAGCGTATCGATCTCCCAGCGTGTCGACCGTAACTGATTTTGAATCAAGCAATAATCGATTTGATTGAGTGCTGATAAGCGGCCGACCTCGAACTGGTTCAGTGAGTCGAGCTGGGCTTTAACAAAAGCGAGGTCATTTCGGCGGCTTTGCTCATCGGGAATAACCAGCACACTGTCGTACCGATGATAACCTGCCGACGTTGCCCAATCGGGGTATTGTTTCCAGAGGGCATCCAGAAAATGACCTTTGTAGCGGTCAAAAGCTGGATCGGCGGGGGCCAAGCCTGATTGACCCGCTTTTTGGATAAAGGCCGCTAAAGCCGCTACAAGCACCAGCAATACTATCGCATGTTTCATCGTGGGAGTCTGTCTTCAGTCTCCAACTTACCACCATTCGGTTGTTTAAACAAATTGGGCGGGGTGTATCGTGGGCAGTGCTTTCCCATACGGCAACGACCCACCGAAAGACGGGTTCACCTCATTCAGGTGTTTACAGGCAACCTTGTTTTTACTTGCACATCTCCCGAAATGGTACGAAATTTGTCTTCCGCTTAGGAAAAACATGAAGCAACCCCGCGTCATACACCGT
>JAYTAC010000365.1:0-1456 GCA_043737755.1 Spirosoma sp. | reverse complement strand
CTAACCAACCCGCCATATAAGCCCACTCACCGCCTGGTAAAGCCAGATACGTAATGTCGCCAACGAGTACTTCTCCGGGGCGTGTTGGGACAGGCCGATCCAACAATAAATTAGGGCTGTAAGGACCCGCATGGTTGCTGTTGGTCGTGCGCGGCACGAAGCTACGTGGCTGAATAGCTTGTAACTGACCCTGTTGAGGTGGGTCGGTTTAGCCGGACACTTGTAATTGAGAGTTGTGATCGAAATTAGCTTGGTAATATTGTTTTTCAAAGTTGATCGGCGACATGTACCCTAATGACGAGTGGAGCCGTCTGACGTTGTAGTAGCCCTCGATGTAGTTAAATAACTCATCATGAGCATCTTGCAGGCTCTCAAAGCAACCATCTTCCAGCAACTCTGCCTTTAGCCGACTCCACAATGACTCGGCGTGAGCATTCTGGTAGGGGTTTTCTTTTTCCGCCATACTCTGCTGACACTTCCATTGATCCAGCCGCGCTCGAAACGCTTTACCAAAATACTGGCCGCCCTGATCCGAGTGGGTAATCAAGCCTGGCGGTGGTCGGCGTAGTGTCGTTGCTTGGTCGAAAGCCTTGATAATCAGACTCTCTTCCATTGTTGCATCAACACACCAGCCGACAATTCGACGCGAAAACAGGTCAAGCCAACTCGCTAAGTAGGCCCAGCCACCACCCACCAACGGCAGGTAGGTAATGTCGCTCACCCAAGCCTGATTGGGACGAACAGGTTGCCCCAGATCAAACAGCAGATTGGGACAAGCCCGTAACCCATGACGTGAATCGGTGGTGCGTGGCACGAAACTACGCGGTTGGATTGCCCGCCAGTCTTGTGCCTGCATAAGTCGTCTGACTTGATGTCGGCCCACCTCAACACCCTGCTCTTGGAGAGCCTTCTGAATACGTCGGCTACCATAGCGTCGGCGGTTCTCCCAGAACACCTGTTGTACCTGATTGCTCATTTGCTGCTCAGTCGGCGAGGGTTGAAAACTGGCTCCTGCCCGGTATTGATAATAGCTGCTTTTACTGACTTCCAACGTCTTACACAGGTATTTAACCGGAAATTCAGGCTCCTGCTGCTGAATGAACTGGTAGGTAAGTCTCAGGTCATTCGGCTGAAAATGGCGACAGCTTTTTTTAAAATGTCCCGCTCTAACTCGGTTTGACGAAGTTGTCGTCGGAGCGATTCAACTTCTTCTTCCAAAGTCGAGGTTGACTTTTCGCCCCCTTTTGTCTTTTTATCAGCCGCTCGCCAGGAATGAATGATGCTATCGCTAATGCCCATTTTCTGGGCTACACCAAGGATAGACTCGCCATTGGCAACTAGGCGAAGCACGTCAGCTTTGAATTCGGGAGTGTACTTTCGGTTTGGAGTTGATTTTTTGGCCATTTGACACGAAGTTAAAATAAGTTTCGTGTCCGGATTTATAGGACCATCTCAG
>JAYTAC010000364.1:0-9436 GCA_043737755.1 Spirosoma sp. | reverse complement strand
TTTGCATTGCAAACCCCTGCAATGTACTCGTCCAATTCACCACCCGAATAACACTCTCAATCTCGGCAGTTGGTAAACTAACAGCGTCTGGATAACGGCCCAGAGGATTCCGCTGACGAGCATGTAGCTAAATAGTTGCGCCCGGTTGACGCGGAACGAAACGGCGAGGGCCGTGCCGCCGATGGGTGTCAGCAACAGGGGTGTCAGGAAGGCGATGCCCGCCATGCCGGCCTGTTTCCAGATGCGAACCGCCAACCGCGTCCGGCTGGTAAATAGTTTTGGTTTTTGAGACTGGTAGTGGGCCAGCAATGTTTGCAAAGCGGCCCCGGCGTAGGTTACCAACACAACGCTCAGCATCATACCGACGGTGGTGCAAACAGCCGTTTCGGGCCAGGTCAGGCCCAACGCCAAACCCGCCAGCGGACCGCCGAAAAACTTGATGGCACTGGCAAGAATAACGGATGCGTACCGGGCAAACTCCATGTAATTTGGTTTACGGATGAAAACAACGACCCAAAAGTAAGCGTTGTTTGCTGTATCTATGCCGCTCATCCCCTCCGCCTACCCCGGACCACCCGCTTATCAGTACAACGGACACCTGCAAACAATTATGCCCAGCCTGACGCGCACCGTAACGGGTGTGGCCTACGAGCGCGAACGGCTAACGCTCTCCGACGACGATTTTGTGGATTTGGACTGGATTGTTGGCGGCAACCGGCGATTGGTTGTGCTGACGCACGGGCTGGAGGGCGACAGCAACCGGCCCTACGTGCGGGGGACAGCCCGGCTCTTTGCCGAATCCGGCTACGACGTGCTGGCGTGGAACTGCCGCTCGTGCAGTGGCGAAATGAACCGGGCGTTTCGGCTCTACAACCACGGCGAAATCGGGGATATCGGCGAGGTGATCCGGCACGCGCTCACAGCGAGACCGTATGATGACGTCGTGCTGGTGGGCTACAGCATGGGCGGGAACATTACCCTGAAATACCTCGGCGTTCACGGCACGAACGTGCCCAAAGCCATCAAACGGGCCGTTACCATCTCATCGCCAACCGACCTCGGAGCCAGCGCCCAACTCCTCGACCACCCGTCGAACCGGTTCTACCGCAACCGGTTTATGAAGAAGCTATTAGTTAAAATAATCCACAAAGCCGTTCACTATCCAGAGCGTTTGGACATGGCCAAACTGCGTCAGGTGCGATGCTGGCGCGATTTCGACGACTTTTTCTCGGCTCCAATCAATAACTACCGCGATGCCGGGGACTTTTACTCGCAGGCGTCGGCTGTTAACTTTATGGCCGGTATCACCATTCCAACTTTGATGCTCAACGCCCAAAACGACCCGCTGCTGTCGCCGGAGTGCTCACCGCAATGGCTCGCCGAAACACACCCGCACATCTTTCTGGAAACGCCCCGAACCGGCGGTCACGTTGGGTTTGCCCTCGCCCGCGACCCGCACACCTACGCCGAACGACGGGCATTAGCCTTCGCGCAGGGCCACGTCGTTTAGTTTGTCGGGCATGTACGTTCTCTGATTCACCACCTGCTGTTTATGAACATCGTTTATACCGACGCATACACCCTCAACCCCAGCGATCTCGACTGGGCACCCATCCGGTCGCTCGGCGACGTGACGCTCCACGACCGCACCAGCCCCGACGAACTGATCGGGCGCGTGAAAGATGCCGAAATCGTGCTGACCAATAAAGTGAAGATGCCCCGCGAAGTCCTTGATCAGTTACCGAGTCTCCGCTACATCGGTGTGACAGCTACCGGCTATGACATCATCGACGTAGCAGCCGCCCGCGAACGGGGCATTGTCGTCACCAATGTGAAAGGTTACAGCACCGACTCGGTGGCGCAACTGACATTCGCCCTGCTGTTGGAACTGACACACCACGCTGGCATCCACAGCCAAAGCGTTCGGGCGGGCGAGTGGGTGGCGTCACCGGATTTCAGCTACGCGAAAAGCCCGCTGATCGAACTGGCGGGCAAAACGCTCGGACTTGTTGGATACGGCGATATTGGGCGAAAAGTGGCCCGAATTGGCCGGGCTTTTGGTATGGATGTGCTGGTGAATCGGCGCAATACACAGCCGGAAGCCGACGGGATGGTAACGGTTGTGGACCGGGAAACGCTGTTCGCGCAGAGCGACGTGGTTTCGCTGCACTGCCCGGCCACGTCGGATACCATCGGGTTTGTGAACACGGCGTTGCTGAGCCGGATGAAGCCAACGGCGTGGTTACTGAACACCAGCCGAGGAAGTCTGCTCAACGAAACTGATGTGGCCGACGCGCTGAATGCGGGGGTCATTGCCGGAGCCGGATTGGATGTTTTGTCGGTGGAGCCGCCGTCGGCCGACAACCCGCTGCTCACGGCGAAGAATTGCCTGATTACCCCTCACATCGCCTGGGCCAGTTTCAGTGCCCGTCAGCGACTGATGCAGTCCGTGGCTGATAACATCCGGGCGTTTCTGGACGGTGCTCCCCGGAACGTAATAGAGTAGTGGACATGTACCTCGCTACGACCCTGAAATGTGGATCAGGTCCTCAATCTGGTTAATCACCGTGGCGTTTTCGGGAATGTCAATGTCCTGCCCAACTACCTGATAGCCAGTCAGCAACAGATGACAATCGGGGAAAGCCTTGATCATCCGGTTGACGTAGGGCTGCACTTCATGATTTGAGGGAACCGACGTCAGCGCGGTGAAGATATAGTCGGGCCGGTGGATGTTGTAGGCAAATACCAACTCATTGAACGGCATGTTCTGACCTAAGTAAATTACCTTATTGAACCGGGCGCGTATGATGTAGTTGGCGAAAAGCAGACCGATCTCGTGCAGTTCTCCCTCCGGCAGATAGAGCATGTATTTACTGCCGCCGGGACGCTGCTTGTTCACCTGACCGTCGATGGCGACAATAATTTTCTGGCGGATCAGATTCGTGATGAAATGCTCCTGCGCCGGGCCAACCGATCCCGTAATCCACAGCGTACCAATGCGACTCAGGAACGGGTAGATGATGTGAATCATGGTATCCTCAAAACCAAACTGGAGGATGTTCGTGCTGATGATCTTGTCGAAGCGCTCCTCATCAAGGTCAATCATCGAAATCGTCAGCGCGTGAATCTGGTCGGGGTAGTTAAGCTGCCGGTCCGATATCTTGATGACCTCGCTGTACATATCCTCAATCGACAACTTGGAAATCTCGGATATTTTGTAGCCGTTGTCCTTCAGCAGCGATATGTTCAGCACTAACTTCAGGTCGCGGTCGTCGTACGTGCGGATGTTAGTATCGGTCCGCTTGGGCGAAATGATGTTGTACCGCTGCTCCCAAATGCGCAGTGTGTGGGCCTTTATGCCGGAGAGCTGCTCTAAATCTTTAATGGAATAATTGCTCATTGGGCAAATCAGCTACGAGTGAACAGAAACGAATCGACGCCGTTGGTTGCCTGACGAACCAATTGTACGCGACCAGAACAAAAGGAGCGTTTCCAGTTTGTTTAACCAACTCAAAGTCAAAACGGGTTAAAATCCCTGAAACAGGACACTTGAACCGTAAATTACGTAAAACAAACTGAAAATAGGGGATTTTGTTTAATGTTCTACTGAAAATACATCAACAGATTATGAACGACAAAAAACAAAAACTGGAGCGTAAGAACCCACTTGGCCAGGCGGTTTTCTTTGCGGAAAGGAAGCGCGAACCATAGGGTGAACAGGCTGGCCGACACAAGCCACCAACCGACGTAGTTCTGCACCGGAACGGGCTGTCCGAACCAGGTCCAGAAATCCAGTGCCACTGCAACGGGTTCAATAAAAAAATCCAGTGCTACCATTATCGTCGATGCCACCATCACTTTCACCCAGGCGGGTGCTTGAAAACGGTCGCATACCGAACCGCAGCAATACGACAGCGTCAGCCAGTTGATGCCGATGACGGGTGGAACAGCCCACAGCTGAACCCCCAGCCCCCAGCCGTAGGCATATTCACCGAAAATGAGACCCGTGTGAACCCCTGCTACTTCGATCAGATAACCGGCGAGAACAGCGACTACGGCATAAATCCAGAAAGCGGGTCGCCAGTCGCCATGATACAGCAACAACACAACGAGCGAACTGATGAGGGTGAAGGGACTGAGTGGTCGGAAATAAGTGGCTAAAGCGGGTAGCTGTAGGCCAATAATACCCGCTGCGTAGGCCAGCACCAGCACCGTTCGGATGGTTGGATGATAGCGGGGTGGTATGGGAATACTGGCGGCCATAAGAAAAAAACCGATTATGACGATGGAAAGTTGGCCCGGCAGTCATAAAAAAAGGTCCTGAAAAATCAGGACCTTTCCACGATGGGTGGGAGACGGGGCTCGAACCCGCGACCCCTGGTACCACAAACCAGTGCTCTAACCAACTGAGCTACAACCACCATTTTTGAGAAGACAAAGATACGACGTAATGACTAATTATGAATAACAGCCGGTGATTTTTCGGTGACCACCACTGATCGTCATCCGCCGTTTATCGTCAGGCGTTGGATTTGCCCTGCTGATACCGTTGCTCGGCCATGTTCCAGTCGACAACGTTGAAATAAGCAGCGATGTAATCGGGCCGCCGGTTCTGGTACTTCAGGTAATAGGCGTGTTCCCAAACGTCGAGACCAATGACGGGAAAGCCCTTTGTTTCGGCCGTGTCCATCAGCGGATTATCCTGGTTGGGCGTCGACGTAACGGCCAACTGCCCGTCGGAGGTAGCGATGAGCCACGCCCAACCCGAACCGAAACGAGTGATTGCGGCCTTCGCAAACTCTTCCTTAAAGGCGTCGTATGAACCAAATTTATCCGTGATTGCCTGCGCCAATTCGCCCGTTGGCTGTCCCCCACCGCTACTTGAAATCGTGTTCCAGAACATGGTGTGGTTGTAATGACCGCCCCCGTTATTGCGCACTGCTACCGGCGACTGACTAATGTTGCCCAGCAGGTCTTCGATGGATTTGCTCTCCATCTCTGTACCGGCAATGGCGTTGTTAAGGTTCGTTACGTAGGCGTTATGGTGTTTGCCATGGTGAATTTCCATGGTTTGCTTGTCGATATTTGGTTCGAGTGAGTCGCTTGGGTAAGGTAGTGGGTCTAAGACGAATGCCATGTGAAGGTGCTGGTTTAGAATGAAAGACAGTTCGGTTGAAGTAACATCCCCCATCTGTGTTATGTTCTTAGGCGCTGAAAAAACTTTGCCAGCAACGCCTGACTTTCATCGGCCAGAATGCCCGTTTCAAGCCGGGTTTTCGGGTGAAGCAGCGATGGACTGATCCTACTGTAGCCACGCTTTGGGTCTGGTGCGCCGATGACCAACCGACTCACCTGCGCCCAGAACAACGCTCCGGCACACATCACACACGGCTCCAGCGTTACGTACAGTGTGCAATCGGTCAGGTATTTGCCGCCGAGGTAGTTTGCCGCTGCCGTGATGGCGAGCAGTTCGGCATGGGCCGTCACATCGTTTAGTCGCTCGGTTTGGTTGCGGCCTTTGGCGATGATCCGGTTCTGGCAAACCACCACGGCCCCAACGGGAATCTCACCGTCGTCGGCCGCTTCTTCGGCCAGCCCCAGGGCAATCTCCATGAAGTAGTCGTCGGTCATATTAGTTCATAACTTCATAATTTTCCTGACGGTATGCCGGTCGCCAACCCGGATGCGCAGGATGTACAGGCCGTTGGGCTGAGTGCTCAGGTCGAGTTCCGTCCGGCGGCTGCGCGTTGTGCGCTGTAGTACGGATTGGCCCTGCATAGTAGTGAGCAACAGTTCGGCCGGGTCGCGGAGCAGCGGCAGGTCGAGTTCTATAGTGAGCACACGACCGGTGGGCACCGGATAAACCAGCACCAAGGGGTCGAGGGAATTATCTTCGATACCCAGCAGCGGCAGTACCGACACGGTTGCCGTACCCGACAGCGGTCCGGTGCCACAACTGTTGGTCAGACTCGTAACGCGGTAAGTCGTTGTGCGGGCGGGGCGTACTTCAGCTACGTATGGGCTAACGGCCGTCATTACCGAATAACTGCGAACACTATCGGCAAAGGTTAGTGTCCACGGGCCATCGCCCCCAAACGTAAACGTCAGGTTAGCGGGCGCCCCTTCGTAGACCGACTGCGTACCGGTGAGTGTAGCCGAGGGCAGCGACCGAACCGTCAACGGCGTCGGGCTGTCCGTCCCCGTGATTCCTACGTCGGGATTCAACGCCCTGACCCGAACGGCGTACCGCCCGCTCGGTATTGTTAGGGGCAGTGTCGCGGTCACGGGCGACGAACCGGCCGTTGCCGGAATGTCGTATTTTTTGGTAGTGTCTACAGCACTGACCAATTCAAATCGGAAGGTGTTGCCGGGGTTGAATTCTCCGGTCGCCGAGAATGGCACCGTCAGGGACGTACCGGCGCAGAGCGTTGCGCTGCTTACTGCTCCGGTTGCTATGGTTGCTATGCGCACCGTGACAGCGGCCGTAGCGGGGTTACCGGGTAATCCGATTCCGCAGCCGTTGGTAACGGCCGTCACCTGATAGGTGGTGTTGCCACGCGGCAATACGGCAATGGTCGTGTCGTTGCTTCGGGAGGTGCCGCTGTAGCCGCCTGCGATGGTGTAGCTATACGGAGCCGAGCCGGTAAACGTCAGTTTCAACGGTACTTTCAGCCCCAGATTTACACTGGCAACGGGCGCGACCAGCGAAAGCGTCGGCGTCGTGTTCACAATGACCCGGATGGTGGACCGCGAACTATAGCAACCGTTTTGCCCGATCTGATATACGAAAAACCGGTCACCGGCCGGATCGACGTTGGTGTTTAGTGTCGAGGGCGTGTGCGGTATCGGCGAGACTCGGTCGTAGGGGTCAATCCAACGGGCCGTGGCACCGGCTTCGAGGGCGGCCTCGAGTGGGGTCGCCTTGTCATTGATACAATAGGCAATCAACGGTTTGGCAATCACCGGAGCGGCTACCGCATTAACAGCCACCTGTAGCTTTGCCCGGCCACCTTCGCAGTTGTCGACCGTCTGGCTGACCTCGTAGGTTTGGGCACCGGCCCGGTCGATGGCGGGCGTTGGTGCGTTGGGAAACGCATTGCCGTCGGGATTGTACCAGCGCAGATTTTGTCCACCCGCGTTCAGGGCCGACACGTTTTGAGCGGGCTGGTCGGGCTGAGCCTGGCAATAACTGACATTGAATACATTGGGCAGACCCGGCAAGGGTTTTACGGTTACTACCAAATCGGCCCGTGGCCCTTCGCAGCCTTCGCCATTGGTTTGGGATGCCCTGAATAGCTGATCGCCAACGGCATTCGTCGACGGAGTGGGTGCGTTACCCAGGCTGTTCCCGCCCGCATCGAACCACTTGATGCCCGTGCCGCTGGCGGTAAGCTGCTGCGCCCGCTCGTTGTTGCACAAACTCACCCGGTTCACGCCCGGTGCGCCCGGCGTCGTTTTTACCCGCACACTCAGGCTGGCGCGGGGGCCTTCGCAGCCGTCTAATTTTTGACTGACGTAGAACGTTGTTGTGCCCGCCGACGAATTGCTCAGTACCGGTGCCGTGCCGGTTGCCGTTCCGCCGGTCGCGTCACTGCCATACCAGTTCGGCGTGGCAGTGGCAACCAAATTAGCCGTTAACGTTGGTGATTGCGTGCCCTGGCAGAAATCGACCGGTGCCGTGCCGGGTCTGTCGGGCGTGTCTTTCACCAGAACGGGAATTTCCCTTCGGTCGCTCTCGCAACTGCCAATGGTCTGCGTCACATAATACGTGGTTGTTCCGATGGTGGTTGTTCCGGGCGTAGTCGGTGAATTGGAGCTTGTACCGCCTACGGCATTTGTATTATACCAGCGTAAGCTTTGACCAGCCGCCGTCAGGGGCTGCGCCGACGTACCCTCGCAATAAGCCGCTGGGGGCGTGGCCGTGGGCGAAGCCGGGACAACGTTGACCGATACAGTAAGACCAGCACGGGCACTTTCACAGCCATTGACCGACTGACTCACGTAATATGTCTGACCACCCAGCGCGTCCGTTGGCGGGGTGGGTGCCGACGGCGACGCTGTTCCGCCCGTAGGACTCGTGCCATACCAGTTGAGTGTGCCACCCGCCGACGGTGACACTAACAGGGCCGCTGCCGGTCGGTTCTGACAGGCAATGACCGACGAAGTGGCGGGTGCTGCCGGGGTTGGCCGGACCGTTACGCCGATGGCAGCACGGGGGCCTTCGCAGCCGCTGAGCGTCTGGCTGACGTAATAACTGAACGAGCCGGACTGGTTGGTAGCGGGCGCGGGGGCAGACCCAGACGCCGTTCCGCCCGTGGGAATCGTGCCGAACCAGTTCAGCGTTGCCCCGGCCGATGGTGTGGCAAGCAGGGCCGTTGCTGTCTGGTTTTGGCAGTAAGTGGGGGCTGGTGTTGTGGCGGGGGCAACGGGTGTGGGTTTTACCTGCACGGCAATCGCTGTTCGTGGACCTTCGCAGCCGTTGATGACCTGACTGACGTAATATGGGGTTGTGCCGACCACGCTTGTCATGGGCACCGTAGCTGCGCTGACGCCGGTGCCGCCCGTGGCGTTGGTGCCGTACCACCGCAGATTCTGACCGGCAGCGGTGAGTGGTGCAGCAGTAACTCCTTCGCAATAGGGTGCGGGTGCGGTGGCGGTGGGGGCGGGCGATAAGCTGATCTGTGTGACCACAATACCCGCACGGGCACTCTCACAGCCATTCGCGGTCTGGCTCACGTAATAGGTGGCATTGCCCGAAGGCGTCGGGGCTGCGGATGATGGCGTTCCGCCGGTAGCGTTGGTGCCGTACCAGTTCAGGGTGCCGCCCGCCGATGGTGCTGCCGACAGCGCAGCGGGCGTTTGTCCGGCGCAGTAGTTGAGTGCATTAGTTCCGGGAGCGGCCGGTTTAGCCCTGACCGATACGGTCACGGAAGCCCGTGGTCCTTCGCAGCCGTCGACCGTCTGGCTGACGTAATACAACGTATTACCCAATACGTTCGTGCTGGGTCTGGTTGCCGTGCCGGAAGCCGTACCACCGACCGCGTTCGTGCCATACCAGTTCAGCGTACCACCCCCCGATGGAGCAGCCACGAGGGCGACCGACGCATCGCCTTCGCAGTAGGGCGCCGGGGCGGTCACGGACGGAGCGGCCGGTAATGGCTTGATCAGCAGAATACCCGCACTCGCAGAACCAATTACGGTGGAACTGCTCGATACAACCCTGATTTTATAGCCGGAGCCAGCCGGAAGTGCCGGACTGATAACCGCCGAAATACTCGGTGTCGTCTTGCTGGTACCGATCACGGCTGGATTGGCCGGAAAAACACCGGCAGGGTCCGACAACTGGGCTGAGAAGGTATTGTTGCTTGTGAACGTGCCCGACGTGGTGAACGATACGGTTACGGTGCCGCCACTGCCTGCACAGATAGGGTTGTAC
>JAYTAC010000363.1:0-3886 GCA_043737755.1 Spirosoma sp. | reverse complement strand
TTTTGACGCCGTCGATGGTGTTGATGGGATTGCGGGCGTACTTGATCTTGATCCGCTCCAGCACCGCGTCGACGTCGATGTCGGGCGTGAGTTCGATTTTATTCTTCGAAATGTAGTAGTTGGGGTACGTCCGGCGGAGCATGGATGCCGATTTACCCGATTTGGCTAAGTGCGTCAGAAACAGGGCGATACCTACCAATGCGTCGCGGCCGTAGTGCAGATCGGGGTAGATGATGCCGCCGTTGCCCTCCCCGCCGATAACGGCGTTGTTGGCCTTCATCATGTCCACCACGTTCACCTCGCCCACCGCCGAGGCAAAATGCTGCCCGCCGTGCTTCAGGGTTACGTCGCGCAGGGCTACCGTGCTCGACAGGTTCGACACCGTATTGCCGCCCGCCGTTGCAGTTCCATCCAGACCGGACCCGCCGTTTTTAAGGACGTAATCAGCCACGGCCACCAGCGTGTATTCTTCGCCGAAGGGCGTTCCGTCTTCGCAGATCAGGGCGAGCCGGTCCACGTCGGGGTCGACGACGATGCCGATGTCGGCGGTGCCCTTTTCCATTTCCTTGATGATGTCGCGCAGGTTTTCGGGCAGCGGTTCGGGGTTGTGAGCGAAGTTACCGGTCGGTTCGCAGTGCAGTTTGGTGATTTGCTCCACGCCCAGCGCGTTCAGCAGCATCGGCACGGCCAATCCGCCGGTCGAGTTGACGGCGTCGACCACCACGCGGAAATTACGGGCGGCAATGGCGTTGCGGTCCACTAAGGGCAGGGCCAGAATTTGGTCGATATGGCGTTGACCCCACGTATCGTCCGTGCGGTAGGTGCCTAACTTGCGCACTTCGGCAAAGTCAATCGCTTCGGCGTCGGCAATGGCCAGCACGTCGGCACCGTCCTGGGCCGAGATGAACTCACCGGCTTCGTTGAGGAGTTTGAGGGCGTTCCATTGGATGGGGTTGTGGCTGGCCGTCAGGATGATGCCGCCCGCAGCGTTTTCGCCCGTCACGGCCAATTCGACGGTTGGCGTAGTCGACAGGCCGAGATCGATGACGTTCAGGCCGAGACCCTGCAACGTGGCGGCCACTAACTTGGAAACCATCTCGCCCGACAGCCGCCCGTCGCGCCCGATCACAATCGTTTGCCGGTCGGGGTTGCGCTGCCGAAGCCACTGGCCGAACGCGGCCGTAAATTTCACCACGTCGAGGGGAGTCAGTCCATCGCCACTGCGTCCGCCAATCGTTCCTCGAATCCCGGAAATAGACTTAATTAATGCCACACGGATGGGTTAGGTAAAGTACTCTTATAGGTCCACAAAGATAGTCGGCAAAACCTCACAAAAACACCAGTTCCGATCGCAGCACCGAGTTGGCCCGGCCGCTGAAGCTCCCGCTGATGGGTGCCGCTAAGTCCGGTTTGGCCGTTGAGGTCAGGAAAATGTGCCGGTTCACGACCACCGATCCCTCGGTAGGGTCGAAGCCGCGCCAGCCCGCGCCTGGCAGGTAGACCTCGGCCCAGGCGTGAAGCTGATGTTCGTGCTGGGGGTTGCCCAGCAGGTAGCCGCTCACGAACCGGGCGGCAATGCCCATGCTCCGGCAGGCCGCCATAAACAGGGTGGTGTAGTCGCGGCAGGAGCCTGTGCCGAGCGTCAGGGTCTGTTCGGGCGCAAACGGCGCACCCAGTTCGCGCACCTCGTAGGTGAATTCGCGGATGGTCTGGTTCAGGGATGTTAGAAAGACGGTCGTTTGCCAGTCGGCCCCGGCCGCGATTTGCCCGGCCCACTGCCGGACTTTTTCCGACGCCCCCACCTGCTCCAAATACGGCTGGAGGAGGTCTTCGACCGATTTGGGGTAGCGAAACGGAACGTGCTGCGTGTTGAACGGAAACAAGACAAAATCGAACGAGTTAAACTCATCGGACTGGAGTTTCATCTCGGCCGTTACGCACAGGTGGCGCGTGGGGTGGTCGAAATACAGCAGTTGCTGCACGTTGCCCTCCACATCGACGTTGCGGACAATGCGCGACGGCTTCGGATCAATCGTCAGTTCGTAGGTCAACAGCCGCTGGTAGGGATACGTCCGGGGATACAGGTACAGCGTTTGCGGACCGAGCGCAACCGGGCAGTCGTAGGTGTATTCGGTCTGGTGCCGGACGTGGAGGTGCATAAATAGTGGGTGAAACTGACGTTACACAGGCAGGTACACGCTGAACGTCGCGCCTGTGCCGGGCTGGCTTATTGCGGTAATGGCTCCGCCGTGGTTTGCGGCTACTTTCTCGCAAATTGCCAGGCCGATACCGGTCCCGGCGAACTGGTTTTTACCGTGCAGCCGCTGGAAAACCTGAAAAATACGGTCCACGTATTTCTGATCGAAGCCAATTCCGTTATCCGACACGTCGATGCGGTGGTAGAACGGAGCCGTCCGCGTGGGTCTTATCGATGGGGGCAGCCCGGCAGCGGCCATTTGCTGCGCACTCACCCGGATGACCGGGTTCACGTCGGCCCGGCGGAACTTCAGCGCATTGCTGAGCAGGTTCTGAAAAAGCTGACCCAACTGCGTCGCGTCGCCGGGCACCGTCGGCAGGGCTTCCACCACCACCTGAGCCCCGGTTTCGCCGACAACTAAATCCAGGTCGTTCAGGGCCGTCTGCACCACGGCGGTCAGCAAAACCGGGGCCGTAGCGTCTTGTTGTATCGAAATCCGGGAGAATGTCAGCAGGTCTCTGATGAGTGCCGACATTCGGCTGGCGGCCGACTGCATCCGCTGAAGGTGCTCGACGCCCTCGCCCAACTGGTCGGCGTACTGCGTAGTGAGGAGATCGCCGAAGGACTGGATTTTGCGCAGGGGTTCCTGCAAATCATGGCTGGCGATGTAGGCAAACTGCTGGAGGTTCTGGTTGGAGCGGGTGAGGTCCTGCACCGATTCCTGCAACTGCCGGGTGCGTTCAGTCACCTGCCGTTCCAGTTCTTCCCGTGCCATCCGCTGCGCCGTTATGTTCTGGTTGATGCCAACCATCCGGGCGGGTCGGCCGTCGGCAGCGTGAATGGGCTGGCCAGACGCTTTTATCCAGTGCAGGCTGCCATCGGGCCACAAAACTCGGTATTCTACATGGTAGATGGTTTGCGTGTCGAAGGCGTGGTCCATTGCCTGCTTCACCCCGGCCCGGTCGTCAGCAACGATCATGTCGATCAGGCCCGAATACGTGGCTAACCCTTCCGGTTGCTGACCGTGGTTGGCCCTGCACTGTGGTGTGCAGAGCATAATGTCCGTTTCGCGTTCGAGTTCGAAGGACCCCAGATTGCCCGCGTCCAGGGCCAGACTCAGCCGCTGGCTTGTTTCCAGTAAATCAGTCTGGGTCTGTTCCACCTTCTGCCGGGCCAATACCTGCTGTGTCACATCGACGCAAACAACCAGTATGTCTGAAATTTGGCTTCCGCCAGGTCTCAGC
This sequence comes from Spirosoma sp., assembly GCA_043737755.1. Taxonomy (GTDB): domain Bacteria; phylum Bacteroidota; class Bacteroidia; order Cytophagales; family Spirosomataceae; genus Spirosoma. Next base: position 445 of record JAYTAC010000363.1, on the reverse strand, counting down.
AGGAGTTGGTAAGTGAAATCAACGTATACGATGTCCAACTCACCGTTTCGCATTACCTGTACGCTTACCCCATGGGCAACAAAGGGAACGCCCGTTGCAAACACCTCGCGCAATAATTGATCAAAACCCTGGCCTTCCAACTCAGGGAGGGCTTCCAGTAAAGGTTTGCCAAGTAGTTCGTCGGGGCGTCGTCCGGTCAGGATACTGTAGAACGGGTTAGCCACGCTGAAGGTCAGGTTCTCTTTTTGAATGATGGCAATGCCCACCGGCGATTGCTCGAACAGAGCCAGCAATTGCCGGTGGCTTTCTTCAATCTGCCGCTGGGCCAGCACCTGCCCCGTCACGTCAACGGCAATATCCAGGATCGCATAGACCGCCCCTGCTTCGTCGAACAGGGGCGTATAGGTGATGTTGTAGTAGTTTTCGGTCATCACCCCCTGTTGCA
>JAYTAC010000362.1:0-3888 GCA_043737755.1 Spirosoma sp. | reverse complement strand
CGTCAGGGCCGGGATTGGCCCATTCGGGTCGGTGCCGCGCTCGAAGCGGAACGATGCGTCGGTTTTCAGGCCGTGGTGCTGGGCCGTTTTGCGAACCGACATCGGCGAGAAACAAGCCGATTCCAGAAAGATGCGCGTCGTTTGGGCCGTCACGCCCGACTGCTGACCGCCAAATACGCCCGCAATGCACATCGGCTTTTCAGCGTCACAGATCATCAGGTCGGCAGCGGTTAGTTTTCGGGCCACCCCGTCGAGCGTCACGAAGGGCGTGCCCTCGGGCAGGGTTTTGACGACAACCTGACGACCCGCAATCTTATCGGCATCAAAGGCGTGAAGCGGCTGGCCAATGCTGTGGCAGACGAAGTTGGTCACGTCCACGACGTTGTTGATCGGTTTCAGGCCAATGCTGCGCAGCCGTTGCTTCAACCACTCGGGCGACTCGCCGACCGTTAGGCCGCTGATTGTCAGACCAGAGTAAAACGGACAAGCTGCCGGGTCTTCCACCCGTATGTCGAGGGTCAGGTCGTGATTGTCGACGGCAAACTCCTTGTAGGTTGCGCTCGGGTAGCGCATGGGCCGGTCCAGTACGGCGTGCAAATCGCGGGCAACGCCGAAGTGGGAGGCCGCGTCGATGCGGTTAGGTGTCAGGCTGATGCTGATGCGGTAGTCCGCGTCGCGGTTAACATACTGCGCGGCCGGGGTGCCATTGGGCAGGTCAGTCATCAACACCATAATTCCGTCGTGCGACGTGCCCAAGCCGATTTCGTCTTCGGCGCAGAGCATTCCTTCCGATGCGGCCCCGCGAATTTTGGCCTTTTTGATCACGAACGATTCTCCCGACGTGGGATGCATGGTCGTACCCACTAAGGCAACCACCACTTTTTGCCCGGCGGCCACGTTGGGTGCTCCGCAAACGATGGACAGCGGCTGGCTGGTGCCGACGTCGACCGTGGTCAGGCTTAGCTTGTCGGCGTCGGGATGTTTGGTGCAGGTCAGCACTTCGCCAATAACGAGACCGTCCAGCTTGATATCATCAATCGGCTCACCGGACGGGCCGATTTTTTCGATTCCTTCGACTTCCAGACCCGTTCCGGTCAGCAGCTTGCCAACGGCTTCGGGCGATTCGGGCAACTCAATAAACTCCTGCAACCACTTATAGGAAACTTCCATGCAAACGCAGATTCGGGCTGAAAATGGCGCAAAGATAAGCCTCAGTCAGCAGTTATCGGTCCTGCCGCCGTGATAACCAGCTACCGTCTGGTTACGGCAAGGGGCGGGCAAAGCGACGGCGGGGGATTGATCAGCCGGGCCGTTGGGCTGGTGGCCGTGCAACTGCTGGCTGCCCGCACAATGGCCGAGTACGACCCCGCCGACAGGTTGGCAAGGTCCTGGGTGGTTGCGCTGTTCGACCAGGTGTAGGTGTAGGGCGTTGTGCCGTCCGTAACGCCGTCGTCGTCGATGCCGTTGGTGCCGTTCTCAATCGTTTGGGCGTGGGCTGACAGACAAAACAGGAGTGCGATCAGCCAGCCAATGACACAACCGATAGCTGATTTCTTCATGAAAGAGTACGGTGGGTACAAGATGTCCGTAAGCGCACATTTTTTATGCCAAAACTCTCATACGAGTAAAGTTATTGATGGTTTTGTGCGATAAAATCGAGCACTACCTGTCAACAGGACATCCAAAAACGGCTTCGGTCCATAAAATCAATCGTGCGAAACGTGGCGTTCACCCGCTTTGACGGGCACCGACAGCGTGTTTTCGGCGGGGGGTAGGGGACAGGCGTAGGTGGGGGTGTAGGCGCAGTAGGGGTTATACGCTTTATTGAAATCCAGAACGGCCTGATTGTTGGACAGGTTGGCTGGTTCGAGTTCGAGGTAGCGGCCCCCGCCGTAGGTTTCTTTGCCGGAGGTAGCGTCGCGGAACAGAATCGAGTAGGTATCGCCTAATTTAACGACCAACAGTCGGCAGGTGGCCCCGTTGAGACTGAAGACGACGTGGGCGAACTTGTCGTACACGTCCTCACTGCCGTCGCTCATTTTGATAACGAGTTTCTGGGTCTTGTCGGCGAAAGGTTCGAGCCGGGCCGTGACCTGATAGGACAGGTCAGGCTGGTAATAGCGCAGGCCCGTAAAGGCCGATTTGTCGGTTAAGGGCGACTCGGCATTGGTGCGAAAAAAGCGATCTTTCCCGGCACGGGCGGTGTCGATCTGTTGCCGGTATGTTTCGGGATTGGTGACCGGGGTCGTATCATCACCGTCGGAGAAGGCGTAGTACATCCCCAACAGCGCGAGCAGTATCAAACCAGTGAGTAGAAACTTGTTTTTTAACATGAGTGTAAGCTGATGTTGTGACCCATTGGATTAGGTCGATTATAGGGTAGACCGGCGCAAAAATAGTACGGTATCGCCATGTTGCCGCTGGTTGTATGATAAGGTTAAAATACGATGTTCATACAATTAATTGGTTTTTAATACCTTTGGTCTGTCAGCAGCGAATTCGTTGACACACCGGTTTAACTTCTACTGTCTCAATGGCTAAACTGCACGAACTGGAAACGTTTTCATCAGACAGGGGCAACCTGACTGTTTTCGAAAAGGTAATTCCGGGTACGATTCAGCGCATTTTTTACATTTATCAGGTCGGGCAGAATCCACGGGCGGGCCATCGGCACCACCGATCTTGGAACGCGCTGATCTGCCTGAATGGTAGTTGCCGGGTTTATAATGACAATGGTCGCGAGGAGGAAACCTTTCGTTTGGACGACCCCCGCCAGTGTTTAGTGCTGGAACCCGAAGACTGGCACACGATGGATGAGTTTTCGGACGATGCCATTCTGTTGGTCGTCTCGAACGAGCTCTACGACAAAAACGACTATATCCACGAACCCTACCCGAAGCACCATCGGTCCGGGGCGTCGGTGATGGTCGCGTCAGAATGATTCCGTTTCTGGACCTCAAACGCGTCAACGACGCTCATCAGGAGACTATCCGAGCGGCTGCGGACCGGGTCCTGTTATCGGGCTGGTACGTGCTGGGTCAGGAGGTACGTGCGTTCGAGCAGGCCTTTGCCCGGTACTGCGGCACCCGTCATTGCATTGGCGTAGCCAACGGACTGGAAGCACTGACGTTGGTGCTGAAAGCCTGGGAGTTGTCTCCCGGCAGCGAAGTCATCGTCCCGTCCAACGCCTACATTGCGTCGGTACTGAGCGTGACACAGGCGGGTTTGATGCCCGTTTTTGTCGAACCCGACCCTCACACCCATCTCCTCGACCCCACCCGCATTGAAGCGGTAATCAGTCCCCGCACGAAAGCCATTCTGCCCGTTCACTTGTACGGCCGGTGTTGTAACATGACATCAATTAACGCCGTGGCGCAGCAATACGGGCTGATGGTGCTGGAAGATGCGGCCCAGGCCCACGGCGCAGCACACGACGGACGGCGGGCGGGAAACCTGGGCCACGCGGCCGGGTGGAGTTTTTACCCCAGCAAAAACCTCGGTGCCCTGGGCGACGCCGGGGCCATCACCACCAACGACGACGCCCTCGCCGACCGCCTGCGTGCCCTGCGCAACTACGGGTCAGCCCAAAAATACGTCAACGATCACGTCGGCCACAACAGCCGTCTGGACGAGTTGCAAGCCGCTGTGTTGTCGGCCAAACTGCCCGCGCTGGATGCCGAAAATAATCGGCGCCGGACGCTGGCCCGGCACTACCTGACGGGTATTACCAACCCCGACGTGGTGCTGCCCCCGGCCGATCAGATCAATCAGGATGTCTGGCATTTGTTTGTGATTCGGCACCCCCGGCGCGATGCCCTGCGGGAACACCTGCGTCAGCGGGGTATCGGCACGGACGTTCACTACCCGATTCCACCCCACCACCAGCGG
>JAYTAC010000361.1:0-1460 GCA_043737755.1 Spirosoma sp. | reverse complement strand
TACCGCGCCGGAGACCAGGACAACGAGACAGACCGGCGCGACGGTGACGGTCAGGACAATCAGACAGCCGAATTTCAGGGACGCGACGACCGGTTGGTGATTGGCATTTCGCTCGGTGACTACAACGGTATCGGCCCGGAGGTGATTCTGAAAGCGTTGCAGAACAACCGTTTGCAGAAACTCTGTACGCCCGTCATTTACGGCTCCATACGCATCCTGAACCGGTATCGCAACCTGCTCGACATGAAGGACTGGACCCTCAACGGCATACCGGACGTCGGGCAGATCAGCCACAAACTCACCAACGTCATCACCTGCTGGCCCGATCAGGATCAGGACATCCAGCCGGGGCAGGTGACACCCGAAGCCGGGCAGGCCGCATTAGCCAGTTTGCAGCGGGCGGTCGATGATCTGAAAGCCGGTCAACTGGATGCTCTCGTCACGGCCCCGATCAACAAGTACAACATTCAGTCGGAGGAGTTTCAGTTTCCGGGCCATACCGAGTATTTGGCGCAGCAATTCGAGGTGGCCGATAACCTCATGTTCATGGTGAGCGACATCCTGCGCGTGGGCGTCGTGACGGGCCACGTACCGCTGGGGCGCGTCTCCCAGAACATTACGCGGGAGCGCATTGCGCAGAAATTGGCCCTGATGATGCAGTCGCTGAAGCAGGATTTTGGCATCGAGAAGCCCAAAATTGCGGTGCTGGGCCTGAATCCCCACGCGGGTGAAGAAGGGCTGCTGGGCAGCGAAGAGCAGGACATCGTCAAACCCCTGCTGACCGACTTGCGCAACAAAGGTCAGTTGGTGTTTGGCCCCTACCCTGCCGACGGCTTTTTTGGGACGCGCAACTACCGCAACTTCGACGCTGTGCTGGCCATGTACCATGATCAGGGCCTGATTCCGTTCAAAGCCATTGCCTTTGAGGAGGGCGTAAACTTTACGGCCGGGATGCCCGTGGTGCGCACCTCACCCGACCACGGCACGGCCTACGACATTGCGGGCAAAGACCTCGCCGACGAAACATCCATGCTACAAGCCATCTACACCGCCATCGACGTAACCCGGCAGCGGAAAGAATTTATGGAACTGGAAGCGGGAGCACTCCGAAAACAGGCATCTACGAAGTAAATGGTATTTGAGTTTTTGCGTGTGTTGGTGTTTGCGATACTTAAACACCAACACACGCAAAAACTCAAACACCTACACACTCAGAAACCCAAACACTCGAACATGCTTAAATCAATGACCGGCTTCGGTAATGCAACGGTAGAGGCCGGTGGTCTGGCCGTGACGGCGGAGATCAAAACCTTGAATTCCAAGTTCTTGGACATATACTGCCGGATGCCCCGGCAGTTTTCCGACAAAGAAATCGAACTCCGCGCCCTGCTCACCCAGCAATTGGAGCGCGGCAAAGTGGAACTGTCGCTCAACCTCGCCCGGACTAATGCCGTGCGACC
>JAYTAC010000360.1:0-3901 GCA_043737755.1 Spirosoma sp. | reverse complement strand
CAGACGGCGTTTGGCTTCCGGCCGCTGGCCCACGCGGGATTGTCCACGGGCCTGCGCGACCGCGAATCGTTTGTGCTGCAACAGGGTAAAATCCGGCTCGTGCTCACCTCACCCCTGCACGGCGACACCGAAATCGGGCGGCACCTCGACCGGCACGGCGATGGCGTTCGGGTGGTGGCCCTCTGGGTTGATGATGCGACGCGGGCGTTTGACGAAACCGTGAGTCGGGGCGCGAAACCGTTTCTGGAACCCACCCGCGAGGAAGATGCGACGGGTTATGTAGTGCGGTCGGGCATTCACACCTACGGCGACACGGTGCACGTTTTTGTGGAACGCAACAACTACGATGGCCTGTTTCTGCCCGGTTATCAGGCCTGGAATCCGGCCTACCAACCGGCGGATGCGGGGCTGAAGTACGTCGATCACATGGTTGGCAACGTCGGTTGGAACGAGATGAACGTCTGGATGCAGTTTTACGGCGACGTGATGGGCTTCCAGCAACTCGTTTCGTTCGACGACAAGGACATCTCGACCGACTATACCGCCCTGATGAGCAAGGTGATGACCAACGGCAACGGCCGCGTGAAATTCCCGATCAACGAACCCGCCGAGGGCAAAAAGAAATCGCAGATTGAGGAGTACCTTGATTTCTACGGCGGTCCGGGCATTCAGCACATCGCCGTGGCCACCGACAACATCGTGGAAACGGTGCTGACCCTGCGCGACCGGGGTGTCGAATTTCTGACCGTGCCCGATGCGTACTACGACACCCTGCAAAGCCGCGTGGGGCCGATTGACGAGGAGATTTCGACGCTGCGCCCGTTGGGTGTGCTGGTCGACCGCGACGAAGAAGGGTATCTGCTCCAGATTTTCACGAAGCCCGTTTGCCCCCGCCCGACGCTATTCTTCGAGATCATCCAGCGCAAAGGAGCCAAATCGTTCGGCAAGGGAAATTTCAAAGCCTTATTTGAAGCCATCGAGCGCGAACAGGCGTTGCGGGGGACGTTATGATAAATGAGTGAAAGAGTGGATGAGCGGGCACACCGGGTGACGCGTCAGCTTTTTCGCTCATTCACTCATTAAATTATGAATCAGGATTATTCAACATACACCCCCGACGGGCAGGCGGTTTGGAAATTGCTCTTCGAGCGGCAGATGGCGCAATTGCCGGGCCGGGCGAGTCAGGCCTACATGAACGGGATTGTGGCGACGGGCTTCCCGAACACGAAAATCCCCGACTTCGAGCGCGACCTCAACCCGCGCCTACTCCCGTTGACGGGCTGGCGCGTGGTGGCCGTGCCGGGTTTGATTGGCAACCGTGACTTCTTTGAGTTGATGGCCGACCGGCAGTTTCCGGCCACGACCTGGCTGCGCACCCGCGATCAGTTGGACTACCTGCCCGAGCCGGACATGTTTCACGACACCTTCGGCCACGTGCCGGTACTGACCAATCAGTCGTTCTGCAATTTCTTAGCTGCCCTGAGCCGAATTGCGCTGCGGTTTGTAGAGCACGAAGAAGCCATTGACATGATCTCGCGGCTCTACTGGTACACGGTCGAGTTCGGGCTGATCCGGGAACCCGAAGGATTGCGCATTTACGGTGGTGGCATCCTGTCGTCGCCCGGCGAGACGATTTACAGTCTGGAGAGCGACGTGCCGAAACGCATTCCATACGACGTGGCGACGCTGCTTCAAACACCTTACATCATCGACCATTTTCAGGAACGGTATTTTGTAATCGACTCCTACGAGCAACTGTACGAATCGGTGCCGGAAATCGAAGCGACGCTGGAAAGATTGTTAGCAAATGAACAGGTATCGGTGACGGGTCGCCTGTGAGTATCTTGCCGACGTTTTTGTTCAGTACGAACTGATCACTGATTACTGACAACTGTTCACTGATAATGACCCACCCCGCCGATACCCGTGCCTATTTTTTCAAGATTGACACCACGATCAAGAAAATCCGCAACGCCCTTCAAAAGCAATTCTCCGATGCCGGTTTCGACCTGACCGTCGATCAGTGGGTGGTGATCGACCATTTGTACCGCAACCCTGGCATCAGCCAGAATACCCTCTCGGAGATGACCACCAAAGACGCGCCGACCGTGACGCGCATTATCGACCTGCTGAGCCAGAAAGGCCTGACTGAACGGCGTATGACCGCCACCGACCGGCGCAAGTTTTTTGTGTATCTGACCGAAGCGGGCGAAGCCAAATACGGTGAGGTGCTGCCCGTGGTGTCGGCCATGCGACGCAAAGGCTGGGGCAATTTGAGTGACGATGATTATCAGCAGTTTGTGCGGATTATGGACTCGATTTACACCAATGTGAGTGAGTAACGTATCCTGGACGGCCACGTCCGGGCGTGGATAGTTTTTTTTCCGCCCGGACGTGGCCGCCGGACTGCCGTACCACCAGGATACTGTATCATGTACGGAATATTCAGCACTGCCGACGCTCTGCCCCGCGCAGGTTTTCGCACGGGTGATCAGGTCATCGACCTTCCTATTGCGCACAATCTGGCCCTGTTTCACCCGCTGGAACTCCCCAATGGCATTTTTGAGCGGCCCGCGCTGAATGACTTCATTGCGCTGGGAAAACCCGTCTGGCAGGCCGTGCGCCAGCGTTTGGCCGACCTCATCAATAACCCCAATAGCGAACTTTACACCTTCGCGTCGTTTGTGCTGGTGTCCCTGTCCGACGTGACCCTGCACCTGCCCGTGCGCATTGGCGACTACACGGACTTCTACGCGGGCATCCACCACGCCGAGAACGTCGGGCGACTGTTCAGACCCGCCCGCGACGGCGGACCGAGCGAGCCGCTGCTGCCCAATTATCGCCATATGCCGGTAGCGTATCACGGGCGGGCGTCGAGCATCGTTGTGTCGGGGACGCCCATTCGTCGGCCGCAGGGTCAGTTTTTGGGACCGGACAGTCAGCCCGTGTTCGGACCGTCGCGGGCGTTGGATTTTGAGTTGGAACTGGGACTGGTTATTGGCCGGAGCAATCCGCTGGGAGAGCCGGTGCCGGTCGATGAAGCTGAGGATTACATTTTCGGCGTGACGCTGTTCAACGACTGGTCGGCGCGGGACATTCAGCGGTGGGAATACCAGCCGCTGGGTCCGTTTTTGGGCAAGAACTTCGGGTCGAGTATGTCGGCGTGGGTGGTGCCGTTCAGTGATCTGGAGCCGTTTCGCGTGGCCGGACCCGTTCAAGAACCGTCGCCCCTGCCTTATCTGACGATCAACCGACCGGGCCATTTCGATTTGCCGCTGGAGGTTGTTCTGACGCCGGGCGACGGACCGAAGCAGGTCATTAGCCGCGCCAACGCCCGATACCTGTACTGGAGTTTCGCCCAGATGATCGCCCACCACACCGTCAACGGCTGTAACCTGAACGTGGGCGACGTGCTGGCGACGGGCACCATCTCCGGCCCCGAACCCGACGCGGGCGGATCGCTGCTGGAACTGAGCCAGAATGGAAAACAACCGGTAGAACTGGCGAATGACGTATCGCGGACGTTTTTGCAGGATGGCGACACGGTGACGCTGCGGGGCCGGGGTGAATCGGGCGGTGAGCGGGTTGAACTGGGCGAGGTTTCGGGAATTATAACGAACTAATTGCTCACAATCGAACCATTGGGTTACTTTGCGGGTCCCGCAATAAACTCACCAGTATGCTCCTGCGACTGTTCATTGGCCTATTCCTGTTGTTCACCGGCTGGCAATTAGTCTCGTGCCAGGGTTGTGGACCCAGCAACGAATCGTTGCTCACGCTGAGCATTCAGGCCAGCGTTCCCTTTCGGGTAGATACTGTTTACGGGGCCGGTGCCACCGGCAAGCTGCTACAGAATCCTGCACAAGCCTCTCCCAGCCAGTTTACTTTTTATCAACTGCCG